>JAISEQ010000338.1 GCA_031264045.1 Deltaproteobacteria bacterium | reverse complement strand
CCACCACCTCGTCCCAGGTGTCGGGGGCCGACCATTCGATCTCGAGGCCGTAGGCCCCCGGATCCCTCGCGATGATGGCCGCCGCGAGGTAGCTAGGCACGTAGCGCTTGGTCTCGTTCGCCAGAAACCCGCTCTGGCTGGACATGTCCCAGTAGCTCTCCACGTCGGGGCGCTGGAGGCCGCGCTGGATCTTGCCCTCGCCCGAGTTGTAGGCGGCTATGGCGAGCGGCCAGGAGTTGAACATGTCATGAAGGGTGATGAGGTAGTCCGCGGCCGCGTAGGTGGCCTTCACAGGATCCCGGCGCTCGTCCACCCACTCGTCTATCGTCAGCCCGTAGTTCCTGCCGGTGGACGCTATGAACTGCCAGGGGCCCACGGCGTTGGCCACCGATATGGCATCGTTCCTGAACCCGCTCTCGATGAGGGCGAGGTAGACCAGGTTCTCGGGGAGCCCCTTCTGGCGCAGGATGGCCTTCATGAGCGGGATGTAGCGCTGTCCCCGGGAGAGCGAGCGCGTCATGAAGCCGCGCCGGTCGTTAAGGAAGCTGTTTATGTTTATCAGGACCTCCTGGTTCAGCTCCATCGGGATGTCCTCCTTCTTGGCGGAGAGGGAGGAGAACTCGGTGTCGACCATGCTCCCGAGCTGGCCCTCGAACTTGGGGTCCAGCCGGTAGTATTTGAGGTTGCTGTCCAGGGAGTCCCGGGCCACGGAGGCGGCTGCCCTCCGCATGGCCGAATCGTCCACGCGGCCGCCGCAGGACGTGAGCCCCGCAAGCGCCAGCGCCGCCAGGATCGTGGTGATTGCCTTCTTCAAACTCGTGCCTTTCGGCGGCTATCGCAGGCAGGGGACGCTCCATGAGCCTCAGCTGCCGCATGCCGTCGGTTGGGGGATAAGCTAATATCGGCCCATTATAGCCAAAAAACGAGATGACAAGCAAGCCGGCCCCCGTACACCCAGACCCCTCCAATCACGGGCGCACGGCCGGTCGGAAGGGCGTCTGGGACCCGCCCGGAAGGGCACCCCGGACCCGGCGGACGCCGCCCTTCGGGCACCAGGATCGCGCCCGCGCGGCTCCGGAACAAGCCGGGGGCGCCGCCTGCCCCATGCCGGCGGACACGGATGGCGACACGGAAAGCCGGGGCCATCGAACCCCGGCCCGAAACACACGGCGACCGGTGACGCCCTTCCCCTGGTCCGCCCGGATCCCATGGAAACGTCTGAAGTCCGGGGGCGGACCGAAACCCCGAAAGGCGCCCGAAGCCGACGGGAACGCGCTGGCGCGGGCGCGAGGAGCGCGAAAGGGCAAAGAGCGCCCCGGCCGCAGGGCGGCGAAATTCCGGCGGCCTTCCGGAGCCTGGAAACCTTCAGCGGGACGGAATGCCGCAATCAGGTCAAACTGCACCGCCGCTTCCGCGGGGCCCGCGAAGCCCGCCGTTCCGGCACGTACGCGGGCGCGGCTCCGGGGCGGAACCTGAAAGCGGAAAGTCCGCGAGGAATAAGGCGGGGCAAAGCGGGATTGAGGGAAGAACGAGCGGGCCGGGGCGGGAAGGGGAATTTTGAAACGGTCCGGACCGTCGCGGGCGAATCCGGAGGGGACGGGAGGGTTAGGGCTGCCTTGACGGCTTCGGGCCGACGCGCCGGGGCCTTCTTCACGGCGCGGCCGCCCGGCGTCCGGCCCCGTCCGCAGGGAGACAGGCAGGGCGGCTGGAAGGCGCGGGAGAGAAATTCCCGAGGCGGAGGAAAGGCGCGGGAGCGAAATTCCCGAGGCGGAGGAAAGCGATTCCGGCGCTCCGGAACGCCTGGGGGCGCGAGGCGGGAAGGATGGTACCGCCGGTTGCCGGATGCGCCGGAGGGCAAATCCGGCTGTCCGTAACGCCTGCGGCCGCAAGACCGCGGAGACGGCCCGTAAAGGCGCGGAGACGGCCCCGCGCCTGATTTTCATGTTGCGCGGGACAGTCCTGATGGACTAGAATGACCCGTTCCCACGCTGAATAGCCCGGCATCCAAACCACCACCTGTGGAGGCATTCGCCAATGAGACGCAACTCCTGCCGCTTCCCGATACACCTTGCCGCCATCCCCTCCGCGGTCCTGGCGCTCCTCGCGGCGGCTGTCCCCGCCGCTGCCTCCGAGGCCGACGTGGTTCTCCCCGTGTTCACCAAGGCCCAGAGCACCACCCTCACGGTGGGCATAGCCCTGTGCGTGCTGGGCTTCGTGTTCGGGCTCTTCCAGTACCTGAGCATCAAGAAGCTCAAGGCCCACCCCTCCATGCTGGACGTCGCGGCCACGATCTACGAGACCTGCAAGGCCTACATGTTCCAGCAGGCCAAGCTCCTGGTGCTCCTGTTCGTGTTCGTGGGCATCTGCATCACCTACTACTTCGGGTTCCTGAACGCGGTGGGGGCCAGCAAGGTGCTGCTCATCCTGCTGTGGACCGTCATAGGCATCCTGGGGTCGTACTCGGTCGCGTTCTTCGGAATGCGGGTGAACACCCTGGCCAACAGCCGCATGGCCTACGCGTCGCTCGTCAAGAAGCCTCTCAAGTTCTGCTACATCCCCATGAACTCCGGCATGAGCATAGGCGTGCTCCTCATTTCCCTCGAGCTCTTCCTCATGCTCATAATCCTCGTCTTCATGCCCCGCGACGTGGCCGGTCCCTGCTTCATCGGCTTCGCCATAGGGGAATCCCTGGGGGCGAGCGCGCTGAGGATCGCGGGCGGCATCTTCACGAAAATCGCCGACATCGGGGCCGACATCATGAAGATAGTCTTCAAGATCAAGGAGGACGATCCCCGCAACCCCGGAGTCATCGCCGACTGCACCGGCGACAACGCCGGCGACTCCGTCGGCCCCACCGCCGACGGCTTCGAGACCTACGGCGTGACCGGAGTGGCCCTCGTCACCTTCATAGCGCTTTCGGTCCCCGCCGAAAATACCCAGTCGACCCTGCTCGCCTGGGTATTCACCATGGGCATCCTCATGGTGGTGACCTCGCTCGTGGCCTTCTACGTCAACAAGGCCCTCTGCAACGCGCGCTTCGGGAAGTCGATAAAATTCGACTTCGAGGCACCCCTGACCACCCTGGTGTGGATAGGGTCGATCCTGTTCATAATCTTCAACTTCATAGCCTCGTACTGCATCATCGGACCGGGCTCCGCGTCGGACTTCCACTCCTCCTACCCCAAGGCATGGTGGGTCCTTTCCGGAATACTCTCCTGCGGGACACTCGGGGCCGCCCTCATTCCGGAGTTCACCAAGATCTTCACCAGCGGCAAGTCCGGCCACGTCCTCGAGACCGTCGAGGCCTCTAAGGAGGGAGGCGCGTCGCTCAACATCCTCGCGGGCTTCATAGCGGGCAACTACTCGGCGTTCTGGATGGGCCTGGTCTTCGCGTTCCTTATGTTCCTGGCCTACCTCTTCAGCGGCCAGGGCCTGGGCGAGCTGATGGGCTACCCCACGGTCTTCGCCTTCGGCCTCGTGGCCTTCGGATTCCTGAGCATGGGCCCGGTGACGATAGCCGTCGACTCCTACGGGCCGGTCACCGACAACGCCCAGTCCATCTACGAGCTCTCGCTCTTCGAGGAGATCCCCGGCATAGCGGACGAGCTGGAGAAGGAGAACGGCGAGAAGACCGACTTCGAGCTGGCGCACTACTACCTCGAGGCCAACGACGGGGCGGGCAACACGTTCAAGGCCACGGCCAAGCCCGTGCTCATCGGCACCGCGGTGGTGGGCTCCACCATCATGATCTTCTCCATCGTGCTGGTCATCCAGAACGCCTTCAACATCGATCCCAGAACCATCCTCCACGTCCTGAACCCCTACACGCTCCTCGGCTTCCTCTGCGGCGGGGCCGTGGTCTACTGGTTCACGGGGGCCGCCACCCAGGCGGTCTCCACGGGCGCCTACCGGGCCGTCGCGTTCATCAAGAACCACATCAACCTGGACGAGAACGCCGACAAGTCGGCGGCGCTCGAGAACTCCAAGGAGGTCGTGCGGATCTGCACGCTCTACGCCCAGAAGGGCATGTTCAACATCTTCGTGGCAATCTTCGCCTTCGCGCTCTCCTTCGCCTTCCTGGCCAGCCCGGCCGTCGGCGCGGCGAGCTTCGACTCGGTCTCGTTCTTCGTGGCCTACCTCATCTCAATCGCCTTCTTCGGGCTCTTCCAGGCCATCTTCATGGCGAACGCCGGCGGATGCTGGGACAACGCGAAAAAGGTGGTCGAGGTCGATCTCCAGCAGAAGGGCACGCCGCTCCACGACGCTTCCGTCATCGGGGACACCGTGGGCGACCCCTTCAAGGACACCTCGTCCGTGGCCCTGAACCCCATCATCAAGTTCACGACCCTGTTCGGGATGCTCACCCTGGAGATAGCCATCACCGACAAGTTCCGGCCCCTCTCCACGTGGTTCGGGATAGCTTTCCTCCTGGTGGCGCTCTTCTTCGTATACCGCTCCTTCTACGGCATGAGGATCTCGAGCCTGACCGCGGCCGACGCCGCGGCGGCCGCCGCCGGGGACAAGGCGGACATCTCGAAGGATGACCTGGCAACCGGCGCGTGACACGTCAGGGTCCGTGACGGCACCGCCCGCGCCCCGCAGACGGGCTATGCCTGACCGACCGACATTGAAACATCGAAAAGCCCCGGACACCCGGGGCTTTTCGGTCTTGAATGCCAGGTATGGCTTCCGAATCTTCAAAATCCGGAAGAACCCCACTATCCGGAAGAAGATGCCGCTTCAGGATATCCCGACAATCAGAAATTTCCGAAATTTCCGGAAAATCATAATGATGTGAAAGATTAGAATGTTTAGAAAATCAGAATGTTGATTCCACTGCGAAAACTCCTCACTTAACCCTTTCAGAGGTCAAAATGCTTAGTCAACTGTTGCACGAAATGACGAGGATTTGGCTTAAATACAGGTGCTTTCGATGCCGAAGACGTATAGAGTTCACCCTCTCATTAGGGGGAGGGATGAGTTTTCGCAGTAGAATCAATGTTTAGAAAATCATAATGTTTAGAATGAACCAAATGATTACTGAAGATCTGATAAAATCGTAAAATCTGTTCAATCCCAGACATCGGCGCGTTCGCTTTATGATTGAAGAACATTATTGCAGTATGGTTTTCGTATCGTGGGATTTGGAAGCGGATACTGAAAAAGAAGATAAGAAGAGAGAGGAAAAAGTCGACGCGAAAGATACCGATGCCGAAAACGGAGCGTTCCCTGCTGAGACATGACGGCTTAAACGAGACCCGCAAAGCGCAATGCCCGGAAGACACCATGGCCAAAGCCCCCCGCATGAGAGCAGACGAGATCCTGGTGAGTCTCGGCCTCGCCCCGACAAGGGCCAGGGCCCAGGCGCTCATTATGGCCGGTAGGGCGCACCTCGCGGACGGTTCGCGCGTGCCCAAGGCCGGAGCGCCGTACCCTGAAGGGACCCTGATGACCGTCTCGGAGGGAAAGCTCTTCGCGAGCCGCGGAGGGGACAAGCTCAAAGGCGCTCTTGAGGATCTGGGCATAGCCCCGGCCGGATGGAGGTGCATCGACCTGGGGGCGTCCACCGGAGGCTTCACGGACTGCCTCCTGAAGTCCGGCGCCGCCTACGTGTGCGCCGTGGACGTGGGCCGCGGGCTCCTGGACGCGAGGCTCCGCGGGGACTCGAGGGTCATGGTGATGGAGGGGCAGAACGCGAGGGGGCTCGGCGCGTCCCGGACCCCGGAGGAGCTGGGCGGGCCCTTCGATCTGGCGGTGATGGATCTCTCCTTCATCTCGCTCACGCTGGTGATTCCGGAAGCAGCGGGCCTAGTGAAGGACGGAGGCTCCATACTTGCCATGGTGAAGCCGCAGTTCGAATCGGGCAGGGGGCCCGCCGTGAAAAAGGGCGTCGTGCGGGATCCCGAGGCGATAAGGGCCGCAGTGGACAAGGTGGCGGGCTTCGCGGCAGGTCTTGACCCTCCCCTTGCTAAGGCGGGAGAGGCGCCGTCCAGGGTCCTCGGACCCAAAGGCAACCAGGAGATCTTCCTCCTTCTCGTCAAGCGGGCGGCGGGTTAAGCGGGCTGCGGACGACCCGCGCCTGACTTCGCCTGATGCCAGCGGGGACCGGGACGGGGCCGGACTTCCCGTACGCTTCCCCTTGCCCCGTACAGGACGCCGTGCCGCGAGCGGTCCTTCCGGAGCGGGCGCGGACCGGAACGCCGGAAGTCTGGCGCCGTAAGCGGACAGGCGTGAAGAGGCGAAGAACCGGAGGGGAGCTGACCGGCAGGACATTTGAGAAGACGGAAGAGCCGCAGGTGCCGGCCTGCGGGCCGCATCCGCGGAAACTGAAGCTGTTCTGCCATGATGTCGTCTTATCCGGCCGTGCCGGCCTGGAACCGTCTCCGGCCGTATCCGCATCGCGCGGACATCGCGGCATTCCGTTGCCGTTCGGCAACGCCCGTGAGCGATGCCGAAAAAACTGCAGGACCGTCTGCGGAATTTCAAACGCGCCGACCGGATATGAAAAAACCCCGTGCCCTTGTACGGGCTCAGGGGTTTCCGGGTGAAGCGGCGGCATCTGCGAAAGGGGCCCGCCCTCCGTCTCTGCGGCCGGGCGGAACCTGCGGGAGCTCTACGGGAGGAGCTCGTAGTTGTCGGAATGGGAGGCGTTCGCCAGGTTCTTCAGGGCCCTCTCGAGCAGGATCTCGTGGTGGCCCAGCCCCGAATAACCGAAGGTCCCGCGGATGGCCCCCGCCACGAACTGCGCGGAGCGGTCAACAGCGACGGGCAGGCTGTCTCCCTGGAGCAGGCTTCCGGTCAGGACGCTCGAGAAGATGTCCCCGGTCCCGTGGTACTGCGTGGGCACGATCGGGCGTCCGGCCAGCCAGAAACGGCCGTCCTCGCGGTTGTAGGCGGCGACCGCGCTCACGTCGTCGCGGCCTTCCAGAGGGAGGCTGGTTATGACCGGCATGGCGGGTCCCAGATCGGAGAGCGCCTTGAGCCAGTCCTTCGCCTCCGCGGCGGTGAGCCTCTCGGGCACCGGCCGGCCAAGCATCAGGGCGGCCTCGGTGATGTTGGGAGTTATCACCTGGGCCTTCGCGCAGAGCTTCTTCATCTCCCCCACCATCTCCGGAGGCATGGAGGCGTAGAGCCGGCCGTGGTCGGCCATCACCGGGTCCACCACCACCAGCGTGTCTTCGGACTTGAAGCGGTCGACGAAGCCCCTGACGATGCCCGCCTGGCGAACCGAGCCCAGGAAGCCCGTGTATACGGCATCGAAGCGTAGTCCAAGGCGCTCCCAGTGGCCGATGAAGGCCGGGAGCTCCCCTGTCAGATCGAAGAGCGTGAAGCCCTCGATGCCGGTGTGCGACGACAGTATCGCGGTGGGAACAGGACACACCTCGAAGCCCATCGTGCTCAGGATGGGGATGACAACGGTAAGGGAGCACCTCCCGAAGCCTGACAGATCGTGGATCGCGGCCACGCGGGGCAGCGGGTTCTTCATTCTTCCTCCTTGTCTTCCGCGGGGATCGGGCCGGAATCCTCCTCCGGCGGGGCCGGCGGGCGCCAGCGGAAGTAGAGGCCGCCCAGCCCGGCCAGCCCTATGAGGATCATGAGGCTGCCGGAGAAAACCAGCATGACGAACACGTGCGGCCCTTCCGTGAGGGTGAAGGCCGTGCGGAGCGTCCACACGCCGGCCGGGATGAACACGACGGCCATGAGCAGGCAGAGCACCGCTTTTGACATGAAATGGCCTTTTCTGTTGCGGGGGTTTCCGATGCCCGCGTCACGCGGGGAAGCCATGGCGGTCAATGGCGTGCGGCCGGACGGGGGGATACCGGGCCTGAGGCGGGACGGGCACGGGCCGGAAACCCATGCGCGCGGCGTCACGGCTCCGCAGCGGATCGGGAAGCGAAATTATAGCACAAAAAAAACAGGCCGGGACTGTCCCCGACCTGTTCACGATTCATGCCGGCACCGACCGGGGGAGCTGAAAGGCTACTCCACCTCGGTGATGGTTATGGCGTTGACCTCGCATGCCTCGACGCAGGTCTCGCAACCCACGCACTCGTCCACGTTGACGGGAACCGCGACCCCATCCTTGATCTCGTAAACGTCCACCGGACAGGCGTCCTTGCAGTTGCCGTCGCCGTTGCAGAGGCTGGCGTCGATCTTTACTACGTAACCCATGTTGTCATCTACCTCTCGACTGAGTTGGTTGACGGTGTTGATGCGTGCCCGGAAGGGCCCGCGCCCGGAAGCCCCCCAGCCTCCGTCAGGCTGACAGTGGGGACGCCCCTGAAGTTTTCCACTGTATAGCCTAATTCGTCAAAATTGGCAAGCGTTTTTTTGACAGATACGGCTAGGCATAGGGGTTTCCGGCGGTGTGCGGGAACACTCCGCAGTTCCTTCCGGAGCGCCGTCGAGGAAGCCCGCCCTCCCCTGCTCGCCCGGAGGCCGCAGCGCCGTTGCTCCTGGCGGAACCCCGAAACGGGTTCGGGCCGGTCGCCGTGCCATGCCGGCTGAGCCGACGTCGCAACGCGGGTCCGGAGAGATCCAGGGGAACGGACCGTGCAGCGGCTCCCCGCAGCCAGGACTGGCCTCAGGGTATCTGGATCGCGACAGGCCGGGTCGGAAAAGCCCGAAAAGGAGGGAAAAAAGGAGAAAAGCCCGGAACCGGCCGGAAAGAGCCCGGAACCGGCCGGAAAGGACCGATCCCCCTGAACAGGCCGGCAACGGGCCGAAACGGTCCGGTCCTGCTCTGGCCAACGCTTCATCGGGCGGAATCTCCGGGGACCGCCCCAAAGCTGTCCGGCGGACCCCGGAAAGGCCCCGGCGGTCCAGGAAGGCGGATCTCCGACGCAGCCAACGAATTCGGCCCGTGCCCCTGGGCGAGCGGGCCGAAGGACAGGAAGGCGGCGGGAAGCCGGAGCACCTCACCCGGGCTTCCGGATCTCGCCCGCGTTTCCGCAAGACGGCCAAAAGACGCGACCGGAAAGGGCAACGCAAAAAGCCGCCCCGTAGGCGGGCGGCGGTTTCGCGGCAGCGGAAAAACGGCGGGGCGGCTAGGCCGCGGCCTGGCCCTCCCGTGCGGTGTCCTCGAACGGGTACACGCTCGCCTTCTTGCGGTCGGCGCCCAGGCGCTCGAACCGCACTACTCCGTCTATGAGGGCGTAGAGGGTATAGTCGCGTCCCAGCCCCACGTTCAGGCCGGGATGGATCTTCGTGCCCAGCTGGCGCATGATGATGTTGCCCGCCCGCACGGCCTGGCCGCCGTAGCGCTTGACGCCTCTCCTCTTGCCTGCCGTGTCCCGTCCGTTATGGCTGGAGCCTCCGGCTTTCTTGTGAGCCATGGCGCAATCTCCTTGGGAATTCTATTCGGCCGGGTCCGGCTCGGAAGCGGGGGCGGACGGCTCCGACGTTCCCCCTATGGAGGTGATGAGGACCGAGGTGAGGTCCTGGCGGTGCCCCTGGCTCTTGTGGTAGCCCTTGCGCCGCTTCTTCTTGAAGACCAGGATCTTCGGGCCCCTCTCCAGGGACTGCACCTTGCCGGTGACGGTCACTCCGGAAAGGTGGGCGGGGCCGGCCTTGACGCCGGAATCGTCCTTGACCAGGAGGACCCGGCTGAAGACGACGTCCTCGTCCTTCTGGGCGGCTAGGCGGTTGACCTTGATGATCTGGCCTACCGAGACCTGGTACTGGCGGCCGCCCTCTTCGACTATGGCATACATGTGGGACTGCTCCTTGAGGAGAAGGAAATGGAAAGGGGATGATAACTGGAAACGCCCCCCGCTGTCAACCCCCCCTTCGCTAGCGGGGAAGCCAGGACGGGGCCGGGGGCCGGAAGGGCGGGAAACCGGCCCTGGAGGCGGGGGGCCACGGGCCTCGGGGGTCAGGAGACCGGGGATCACCCGGGCCGCCCTCCCCCGAAACTGCCGGCCGGAACCTCGCGGTCCCGTCGGTGCCCGGGGACGCCCGCGGCCGCGCCGGCCGCCGCGGGGGCGCTCCGGGACACGGATGCCGGGAACTACCTGACCACGAGGTTTATGAGCTTGTCGGGGACGTAGATCTTCTTCACGACCTCCCTGCCCTCGATCCACCTGAGGACGGTAGGGCTCGAGAGCACCAGGGGGTCTATCTCCTCGGCGGTGAGGCCGACGGCCAGCATGATCCT
This sequence comes from Deltaproteobacteria bacterium, assembly GCA_031264045.1. Classification (GTDB taxonomy): domain Bacteria; phylum Desulfobacterota; class Desulfarculia; order Adiutricales; family Adiutricaceae; genus JAIRZX01. The sequence continues at coordinate 1,679 of JAISEQ010000338.1, read as the reverse complement.
GTCGCGGACCTTGCCGTTCACCTGTACGACGTATTCCACCTCGGGACGGCGGATGAGCTCCTCGTCGTAGGTCGGCCACGAGGAGCTGAAGACGGACCCGGTGTTCCCCAGCAGCTCCCAGAGCTCCTCGCCCAGATGCGGCGCGAAGGGGGAAATGAGCCTGGCCAGCACCCCCGAGATCTCGCGGCTGCGTATCCTGTGCCTGGTGAGATGGTTCACCAGCTCCATCATGCGGGCCAGTGCCGTGTTGTAGGAGAAGCGCTCGATGTCGTGGCCCACCGCCTTCACGGTGGAATGCAGCCAGAACAGGGTCTCCGCGCCCTCGGGAGGGGCCGGGTCAAGCTCCCCGGCCTCGGGGGAGCAGGCGGCCACCAGGCGGTCGAGGAAGCCCTTCATGGCCTTCACGCCCCCGTCCCGGAAGTCGCCCCCCTCCAGGTAGGCCCCCATGAACATCAGGTAAACCCGGAAGGCGTCCGCCCCGTAGGCGCCCACGTAGTCGTCGGGGTTCACGATGTTGCCCCTGGACTTGCTCATCTTGGCCCCGTCCTTGACGATTATGCCGTGGGCCACGAAGCGGCGGTAGGGCTCGCTGAACTCCAGGTAGCCAGCCTTGTTCAGGGCCTTGCACAGCCAGCGGCTGTAGAGGAGGTGCAGGACCGCGTGCTCGTTCCCGCCCACGTAGAGATCCACGGGGAGCCATTTCCGCGTCCGCTCCGCATCGAAGGGCCTGTCGCCGAAATCGACCGAGGGGTAGCGGTAGAAGTACCAGGCCGAGCAAAGGAAGTTGTCGGAGACGTCCGTCTCGCGAACCGCCGGCCCGCCGCACTCGGGGCACGTCGTGTTGTAGAACTCCGCATGGCGCTTGAGGGGCGAGCTCCCCGACCCGTCCGGCCTGAAGTCGTCTATGTGGGGGAGAAGGATCGGCAGATCCTTCTCGGGAACCGGCACGGCGCCGCACTTGCCGCAGTATATCACGGGGATGGGCGGCCCCCAGTAGCGCTGGCGGCTCACGCACCAGTCGCGGAGCCGGTAGAGGGTCCGGAACTCCCCCTTGCCCTCGCGGGTGAGCATCTCGACAACGGCCGGGATGCCCTCGCTCTTGGCCTCGAGGCCGTCGAACCCCCCCGAGTTCATGAGCCTGCCCTCGCCGGCATAGGCAACCTCCCGGACGTCGGGGGCGCCGGGAGGGGAGCTCACCACCTGCACTATCGGGAGATCGAACCTCCTCGCGAACTCGTGGTCGCGGGAATCGTGGGCAGGCACCGCCATGATGGCCCCCGTCCCGTAGCCCATGAGGACGTAGTCCGCGGCCCACACGGGGATCCGCGCACCGTTCACCGGGTTCACCGCGTACGCGCCCGTGAACACCCCGGTCTTCTCGCGCTTCTCGTCCTGCCGGTCGGTCTCGCTGAGGGACCCGGCGCGCCTGCGGTACTCGGAAAGCTCCTCCGCCCGCTCCGGCGCGGTTATCTCGTCCAGCACGGGATGCTCGGGGGAGACCACCATGTAGGTCGCCCCGAAGAGCGTGTCCGGGCGGGTGGTGAAGACGTGGAGCTCCGGGCCCCCCTCTATCCTGAAGGTCACGTCCGCCCCGGCGCTCCTCCCTATCCACTGGCGCTGGGCGACCTTGGTGCGCTCGGACCAGTCCAGGCGGTCCAGCTCGTCCAGGAGCTCGTCCT
>JAISEQ010000251.1 GCA_031264045.1 Deltaproteobacteria bacterium | reverse complement strand
GGCTGGACGGCATGGAGGTGACCCAGTTCACCTACTTCCAGCAGGTTGGCGGGTTCGAGCTGAAGCCCATATCGGTCGAGTTCACCTACGGGCTGGAACGTCTCGCCATGTACCTCCAGGGCGTGGACAACGTCTACGATCTGGACTGGAACGGGGCAGTGCGCTACGGGGACGTCCACCACATGGCCGAGGTGGAGTACTCCAGGCACAACTTCGAGCTGGCCGACACCGGGATGCTCTCGACCCTGTTCGACATGTACGAGGCCGAGTCGACGAGGCTCTCGGCGGAGGGGCTGGTGCTCCCCGCCTACGACTACTGCCTCATGTGCTCGCACGCCTTCAACCTCCTGGACGCCAGGAGGGCCATCTCGGTGCAGGAGCGCACGCGCTTCATAGCCAGGGTGCGGAGGCTCGCCGAGGAGTCCTGCGCCCGCTTCGTGCGCCAGCGCGAGGAGATGGGTCATCCCCTGATGGGACGCTGGGAGGTCGCGCTTTGACGGAAACCAAGCTGACCGGCGCGGCCGGGAAGGCCGATCAGGCCGGGACCGCTGGAACGTCCGGACTGGCGGGGAACGCCGGCCTGGACGGATGCGCCCCCGAGGTGGACTACATCCTCGAGCTGGGGGTGGAGGAAATACCTGCGGGCTACTTCGGGAAGGCCGTGGAGTACATTACGGAGCGCCTGGGCCGCGAGCTCGCGGCGGCGCGGCTGCCCTTCTCGAGGATGGAGGTCTGGGGAGGGCCCAGGCGCCTCGCCATGGGGCTCTGGGGGCTCCGCGCCCAGCAGCCAGACGTCTCCGAGGAGGTGACGGGGCCTCCCCTCTCGTCGGCCTTCGACGCGAACGGCAACCCCACCAGGGCCGCGGAGGGCTTCGCGAAGGGCCAGGGCGTGCCGGTCTCCGAGATCTACACCGTGACCACCCCAAAGGGGGACTACCTCGCCGTCACCCGTAAGCTCAAGGGCAAGCCCTGCGGGGAAATCCTGGCCGCGGCCATTCCGGCGCTGCTGGGCTCGCTCCCCTTCCCCAAGACCATGCGCTGGGGCGAGGGGAACTTCACCTTCGTGCGTCCCGTCCACTGGCTCCTGTCGGTGCTCGGCGGGGAAATCCTTCCAATGGAGTTCGCCGGCATGAAGGCCGGGCGGGTGAGCTACGGGCACAGGTTCCTCTCTCCGGGGGCGGTGCGCGTCTCCGGCCCCGGCGAGTACCCCGCGCGGCTGGCCGAGGCCCACGTGCTGGTGAGCTTCGAGGAGCGCCGCCGGGCCGTCCTTGAAGAGATAAGAAAGGCCGCGGGAGGCGCGGGAAGCGATCTGTCCCCGGATCTGGACCCGGAGCTGGTGGACGAGGTGGCTAACCTGGTGGAGGAGCCCGCCGCGGTGCTGGGCGGCTTCGACTCCCAGTTCCTGGACCTGCCCCTGGTCGTGTCCGCCACGGCCATGAAGGAGCACCAGCGCTACTTCCCGGTGATGGACCACCAGGGCCGGCAGGCCCCGGCGTTCATCGCGGTGAACAACACCCGCGCCCGCGACATGGACACGGTGCGCCGCGGCCACGAGAGGGTACTGAGGGCGCGGCTCGAGGACGCCCGCTTCTATTACGTGGACGACCGCAGGACGCCGCTCGCGTCCCGCGCGGCGGATCTGGACCTGGTGGTCTTCCACAGGAAGCTCGGGTCGTACGCCGCGAAGGTCGAGCGGATCGCGAGGCTTGCCTCGGACATCGCCCAGGAGTGCGCCCCCGAGGCCCGGGACACAGCTGCCAGGGCGGCGGCGCTGTGCAAGTGCGATCTCCTGACGGGGGTGGTCAAGGAGTTCCCCTCCCTCCAGGGGGTGATGGGCCGCGAGTACGCCCTGATGGACGGGGAACCCAAAGACGTTGCGGAGGCGATAAGCGAGCACTACCTCCCCGTGCGGGCCGGAGGCGCTCTCCCCGCCACGGCGGCGGGGGCGGTCCTTGCGCTGGCCGACAAGATTGACACCATTTGCGGGTGCTTCTGGATGAACGAGATCCCGACCGGCGCGGCCGATCCCTTCGCCCTCCGCCGCCAGGCGCTGGGTGCGATACTCATCATGCTCGAGCGCGGCTGGAGGATGTCCCTGGAATCCCACGTGGAAAGGGCCATGTCGGCCCTGGGGCCGCTCTCCGGCAAGGGCCGCAACGCCAGGGAGATCCGCTCGCAGGTCCTGGAGTTCTTCAACGCGAGGCTCAAGACCCACATCCTGGCCCAGGGCGTGTCGCCGGACGCCGCCGAGGCGGTGCTGTCCCTCCACGGCTCCTTCCCCCTCGCCTCCGTGCAGAGGGCCGTGGCCCTGGAGGGGCTGAAGAGGCGGGAGGGCTTCAGGGATCTGGCCCAGACCTTCAAGAGGGTGGTGAACATCATAAAGAAGTTCGGGGGCCGAGAGCTCCCCATGAGCCCCGGACTGCTGGCCCTCCCCGCCGAAAAGGCGTTGCTGGATGCCGTCTCCGCCCTCGACAACGAGTCCGGAGGCTACCTGTCCAGAGGCGACTTCGCGGGGCTCCTCGACCGCATAGCCTCCCTGAAGTCACCCGTGGACGCCTTCTTCGAGGACGTGCTGGTGGACGACCCCGACCATGATCTGAAGACGGCCAGGGTCGCGCTCCTGAACCGGACCGCCTCGCTCTTCGAGCTCGTCGCGGACTTCTCCAGGATCTCCACGGCCTGAGGGATGCCCCCCCGTCCGGAGGGCCGCGGCCGCTCGGGAGACCCGCCGGAGCCGGCGCCGTGAGGGCCGGGCTCGACCAACCCGCCTCCGGACTGCCGGGAGCTTGAACTGCGGAATCCCGCCCGTCGGCCCGGCGGGTGTCTGCGTCCTCTCTCGTCCGCCATAGACCCGGCTCACCGGCGCCAAACCGGAACCGGAGAAGATCATCCGTGTAGCCGTCAGGGCATCCGTTCCCCGTAGACTCCGGAAGACCGGAGAGCCCCGTGAGTTGAGGCGACGGGACTGGGGCAAGCGGGATTCTGAAGACACGGGAGACCCGGCGGCAGAGGGCAGTCTGAGCCGGGAAAACGGGCGGGCCCCGGAAGTCCTGGATACATGGAAATCCGTTCAGAAGGGGCGAGCCGACCCGGAAGAAAGGCGGACCTCACAGGAAAGCCGACCCCGTGAGCAATCCCCCGTCCGTAAGCGTAAACTCCATCCGGACAGCCACTTTCGGCCAGCTCCAGATTCTGCCCTCACAACCCCGGCGCCGGTCCTGCAAGAGATGTAATTTGTTTTGTACATAAATTAATTTTTGCGTAGCTGCAGCGGGAATTACGGATTACGGGTAATTTCCCACGCCGGTTTCCAGCTCCTCCCATCGTCCGTCAGCTCAAAACAAGGCTTTGTCTACCATAATTTTGATTCCACTGCAAAACCCCCTTTTGGCCTTTCGGAGACCATTGCACATGCGCAAGGGAAGCTCTAATTTGCGAGAATTTTGCTTAAATGCAGGGAATTTCATTCCGGAAACTCATTACGTTCACCCTCACGTTGAAAGGGAGAGGTTTTTGCAGTCGAATCAATTTTATCTTTAAAATTACGTTTGGTAATGTCAGGGCCGTAACGGTCAATCAGCAGAGCTTTTTCGGTACGGCACCCAGATGCCGGCATCTTGATCTGAAGAACCAGGGATATCCAGCACGGAAGGCTATCAAGTACTGATTCCATATGCAGGTCGTAAAATTTATTGGTCAGCCTTTGCTTGTGCCTGGCCGACTGGCGGCATGGAATTGGACTGGCCGTAACACCCGCAATCGCCATTCCCGAGCGAAGAGGTATTGAGAGGCCATTTATTCGGATCCGTTAGGACAATTCCCAGAGTATCGCATTATTGTTAGCATAAGGATTACTTCATGTCAATAAGTTTGATAGATAATTTTGTCTTTTTAATAATTTGAATTCAGATGTCCACACAAAAATTGCTGCATTGTCATCCTCATCATTCACTACTAATCGAGTGCCAAGTAACCGTTCAACGGTAACTTGGCACTGTACCCGGAAAGATTTGTAAAGATAGCTCCCAAATATAGGTTTCAGAACGGAAGAAAATATTTCCCCATGAACTGAGCCTTGACATACTCCCCGGAGCAAGCTCCTGGGGATTCCGGGATCAGCAAAGGGTGCCGGCCGAGACCGGTCTTACCCATTCTCCCCCGCGAGCCGATGCCCCGACTCGTTGGATGTTCCTGGCGGCGTTCACGTCACGAACGTGATTGGCGCCGCACTTGGGACATGCCCATTCCCTGGTCTTCAGATCAAGCTCGTCAATGACGTGGCCGCAGGCGGAACAGGTCTTGGAACTGGGGAAGAACCTGGGGATCTTCACGGGCACGGCCCCGTTCTTCAGGCATTCCCAGTCCAGGATCCTCACGAACGCCGCGAAACCGA
>JAISEQ010000204.1 GCA_031264045.1 Deltaproteobacteria bacterium | reverse complement strand
TAAGAGATGATACACATATAATACAAGAACCTAGAAAGCAAGCTAACGAAACAATCAAATATTTTAACTTGAAGCTTCCAGACAGAATAACATAATCCGAAAGTTATTAAATATTATATTTTATCCTATTATTATCTCTCTGTAGTGGTAAAAATGCCGGGAATTACGGCTAAATTGTCTTAGAGATGAGGTTAAGTAGTGTCGGATTGCATGCAACTCTGACTAATAAGGATTGCATGCAACTCTGACTAATAATGGGAATCAGCGGATATTTTGCAGCTCGAGTCCCGCGATACGGAGCCTTTCCCAATGATGTTTCAAGGTAAAAAATCCCTCCCCTCGTCTGATGTCAGACGAACGAGATTGGGGGGCGATTCACTGTCTAAACCTATTATTATCGTCACTTTCGCGTTCGGATATCCTTGGACTCAAATCTAGTAGAGCTCTTATATTGTTTTCAGTCCATTTGCTTGTTGGATTAGTGATAACCATAGGATATATCGAAATTTTCCCATCCAGAGACTTACTGGCGAGCGGAATCGGTTCTGCCCATGAATTGTTGTATACATAAGCGATGTCAGCTTTCTTAAATGCATATTTTAGAAAGTTAATGCTTCTGTGATACCGATCGATAATCTTATCGACCGGTACGTCATGACCACCTTTTGTATGCCTTAAGGCAACGCGATCAACATTGAGCGATGGATCTTCAGTTAACACGAAATGTAATATAACTTTATATTCCTGATGTTTTGCTGTGTCAATAAAATCGAGTTTGCTATGATGTGACATCACAGTCTCGAAGGCGAACGATATGTGTTTGCTCATAGCGGCTGTCCGAAGTTTATCCGCTTTTGTCATCGCATCATAATCGCTGATGTTCTCGTTTTTTTTGATTAGGTCTGCGTTAATATAGTAACGAGGGAAAAGAGGCAGATTTTCTAACGCAGACGTGAGCGTGCTTTCCCTGAACCATTTGGACCTGCTAGGACCCACATTTCCGGCTTGATAATTGTCACGGGAGAAACCAGTCTTTGTCTTATAGCGAGGTGGCAATGGAACTCGCTCTTCGTTCGACAATTACTTCTGCATCAACTTGCGGTCAAAATACGGCATCAAGACAGTATGGCCGTCCGGATATACCCTTAAGAAACCGTTTCCGTTCATGTCGGCCACAACGTAAGGAAGGCCTGCGGCATGAAGCTCTGCCTGAGCCTTTTTTACAGCACCCTTCATCAATGCCAACATGGTTTCCATTGACATGCTGTCGGTGGTGTCGACTGTATCATTAGACATAAAACTTACCTCGTGATAAACGTCATCCTCCCCCGTTTTTTCAGGTGATCCCCGGCCCGGAGGCATGTTTGCCTACAGTGCCAGAAACCAGTGATGGAGACGGACCTGGCCAGTGGCCAGGCTCTGAGGTTCAACGGGGCTCCCGGATAGAGCGGGGATTCTAAAGCGGCAAAACACGCCTTCGGGTTCAGCTGGGGAAATATACGCCTGGCATTTCGGTCGATTCCGGAACTTCCGTCCCTTCGATCTACTACAGGCATAGCCTCCGGGTACCAACCTTGTTTTATTATCCCGCTTTGGAAGCGAAAAAGTTGTATGAGATAGCAACAGAGAGGGAGGAGGGACACAAAATATAGAGCGTTGGTTAAACAGCAAAAGAGTGTCCTTTGGGTAACACGGAGAAGGATTCGATTCTTGACCACTTGATCTTGACGTTGCAGGGGGATCCCTGGAGGCCGGGAAGTGGCGATCCCGCTGAGACGGGGGGCATTCCCCGGACACTATTCCTCTTCTGACGGAAAGCGTGCTTCCACTTGCAGAGGCGATTAGTGGGCCCCTCGCCTGCTTTGGAAAGCTCGTTGCCTTGACCCTCTCTCGGCTATCAACAGAATTCTGGAAAATACCATCTTCCAGGTTGTGTGGCCTCAAGGTCGATTTCCGCCCATTCCGCGTGTCTCAGCTCTCCGGGTCTTACAAAAACGTAAGGTACCGCCAGCAAGGCCAGCTTCACTATAGGGCTTCCGGTATAAGCGTCAATGGACCTGCTAAGCTCGCCTATCTTTTTGGGCTCCGTCAGGGAAGAGAAATGGGAGTGGACGGCAGTGCTCAGGGCGCCCTTGAGGTCAGCCGAGATGTCGTGGGAAATCCTTCCTGCAGAGACCGCATGGCGGAATATTTGGCCCGAATATTACAAACACCTGTTAGCTGTTTCTACAGCTTCCCTGGACTCAATTTTTCTGAGGGCCTCCAAAAGTTCCTGAGCCTTGATGTCGGCTTTGGGCCTGTCTTCTAGAAAGGGAAATAGATCCTTATCCTGGCGGGCCAGGATTCTGGCGGTGTGACTCTCCTTATTTACCGGGTTTTTTCCTCTCGAACCACTCTAAAGCCACGGTCCGGAAGGTTTCGGGGGCTACGGCCTCTTCTGTCTGCTGTGCAGCCTTTCCACGAATCCCAGAGTCGGCCCCCTCCCTCAAAAGCCTCTTTGCGTCCGCAAGCCTCTCGCGGGCATCTTTCAAGGACAGATCCGGGTAGGTTCCGAAGGTAAGGGTGCTACGCCTGCCCTGGAAAGCGTACTCGTACCTCCAGGACTTGAGCCCGCTGGGCGCGAGGAAGAGGAACAGCCCTCCCCCGTCATAAAGCTTCCGGGGCTTTACGGACGGCTTTAGGTTCTTGATTTCCAGGTCTTTCAGGGCCATTACGGTACCGCCTCCAGCGAGGCTGTTGATACCGTAAAAAATACCGTAAAGCCTTCGGCTGTCAACGGTACCAGGCGGACTTCCGGAGACGAGTGCCTCACAAAGGAAAAGCCCGAAAGCCTTGATATTGCTGGACTTTCGGACTTTTGCGGTCTTCATTTGGACTTCATCGTGGTGGCGGTGCAGGGACTTGAACCCCGGACACTGCGGATATGAGCCGCATGCTCTAACCAGCTGAGCTACACCGCCGCCTGCCTCAAAGCCCTCAGGGGACTCTCAGGGTGAAACTTATTAGCACGGAGGCGGACCGGATGTCAATAGCGGCCCGTCACCCGCTTCTGGTCCCGGGGTGCGGGAGGATCGCGCCGGGGCGCCGTAACCGGGGCGTCGGCGGCACTTCTTCCGGCAGACGCCGGCCCTCCATTTGCCGACAGACGACGTGTCTCCATATCCAGTCCAGGCAGACGACGTGTCTCCATTCCGGCGGCCAGGGAGCGTTCCTCCCGAACGGATTCCCCCCGGCGGTCGGCGGCCTTCCCGCCGGCCGGCCATCCATCCGTCAGGTGCCGGCCCGTCCTGTTCCCGCCGGACGGCCTGCCCCCGCCTGACCGGTGCGAGCCGGACCTGTCCGGTTCCCCGGTGTCCGGCGGGCCTTTTCCGGCCCGGACCCTCTTCAGGCCCCGATGCCCCGTTGCCGCGATGTCCGGACGATCTGATTTTGAGTAAAGCTTCCCGTTCTGCTAATATCAGAACTCCCGCCAGGACACGGAGGGGTCATGGCCGCCTTCAGGGCATTGAACGCCGCCTTCCGGCGGGCCCTGCGGGAGCCGCCCCTGCCGGTCTGCTCCTTACCCCAGGGGCTGCGGTAAAGGCTCCGGACCCCGTCCGCCGCCCTTGAGCTTCCGGTCGGGCCCGGGTCCTCCCCGCCCTTCTGGATCCGGGTCCTCCCCTCCCGGCACTGCCTCGTTCCCCGCCGTCCGCCACGCCGCCGCTTCCGGTCCGCTTCCGGCCCTTCCAGGCCTGCCCGTCGGCCCTTCACCGCGGGAGACATCCATGAGAAGAAGCCTGGTCTTTACCCTTCTTAAGGCTATCGCGGCCTTCTGCGTGTTAGCGGGCCTCCTGCTGTCCCAGGTGCTGCCGCCGTCGGCCCGCCAGGCGCCGGCGGAAACCGTCCCCGCAGTTTCCCGGAACTTGGGGAAGACCCTCATCATCGTCTATTCGGTCACGGGCAACACTCTGGACATGGCCGAGAGGATCCAGGCCCGCACCGGGGGGGACATCGTGAGGATCGAGACCGTGGAGCCCTACCCCGCCGGCGGGAACCTCATACCCTACGCGAAAAGGGAACGGGACGAGCTGAGGTGGCCGGAGCTCAGGCGACCTCTCCCGGACGTCGGCGGCTACGACACGGTATTCCTGGGCACCCCGGTCTGGTTCCACGGGCTCCCGCCCGCCACCGTCCTGTTTCTCGAAGCCATGGACTTCGGGGGGAAGCCGCTCGCCCCCTTCCTGACCGCCGGGGGAGGGCCGGGAGATTCCGCGGATGCCCTGCGGAACTCCGCCAGGAACGCGAGGATCATGGGGCACAAGGTCATAACCCGCTACGCCAGCCGCCCCGGCGAGGACATAGACAAGGAGATCGGCCTGTGGCTCGCCGCGCTGCTGGCAGAACCCCTCCCGGACCCGCTCCCGGACGCCTCCGCTTCCCCGGAGCCGGACGGCGGCGGGAACGCCGCCCAGCTCCCCGGCCCCGACGTCGCGGTTCCGGCGCCCTGACGGCGGATGCCCCTCCAGCCCGCTCCTTTTCCCGGCACGCCCGGCCGGCCAACCCGTTCCCCCGCGCAGGAAGAGCGCTGTCTTGTCCATGACGTCCCCCCGCCGGTACCACATAGTCACCTTCGGCTGCCAGATGAAC
>JAISEQ010000476.1 GCA_031264045.1 Deltaproteobacteria bacterium | reverse complement strand
GTTAACGGCCTCGGTCTCCCGGTTTCAGGTGCCGGGTTAACGGTTTTGCTATTCGGTTTTCGGTGTCGGGTGTAAGGTTCAGGGCCTTTCCGAGTCTTCCGGGGCCTCAGGGTTTCAGGGCCTGCCGCCTTGAGGTCCCGGCCTGCGGCAACGGCAGCTGTCCGGGCCATTCACCGTCCGAGAGCGTTGCGGCCGGCGAGGAGTTGGCCCGCGGCCCGTCCCGGGCCTCGGGAAAGGGGGCGTGGTTTGAGCGCTAACGGCATCCAAGAAGGCGAGGACTTGAGGGAACGGGTAACCCAGCTGGAGCGCAAGCTCGCCCGGGCCTCGAGGGAGAACACCCGCCTGGAGAACCTGGTGGACCGGGCCAACACCGCCCAGAAGGCCAGGACCGGGGTCATAAACGCCCTCAACACCGAGAGGGTCCAGCAGGGTAAGTACCTCTCGCTCCTGCTGGAGAACAGCCCCGACATCATACTCATGCTCGACCGCGGGGGATGCTTCGTCTACTGCACGGACGCTTTCCTGAGGCAGGCGGGCATCGCCTCCTTCGGGCTCGTGAACGGCAGGAAGTTCAACGACATCTTCGCCGGCAACGAATACCAGGTGCTGGTGGACGCCTTCTGGGGCGCCATGGAGCGCAAGGAGGGCGTCGAGTTCGAGCTCTTCACCGCCTGGCCCACCATCTGGAGGGATCCCAAGGAGACGAAGAGGAGCTATCTGGTGCATCTCACCCCCATGCTCGACAGGGAGGGCGCCCCGGAGGGGGCCATTCTCCTGTGCCACGACGTGACGGAGGTGATCCTGGCCAAGGAGCAGGCCGAGAAGGCCAGCCGGAGCAAGAGCGCCTTCCTGGCCTCCATGTCGCACGAGATCCGCACCCCCATGAACGCCATCATCGGCATGGCGGAGCTGGCCCTGAGGGAGAAGATCCCGTCCTCCGCCTTCGAGATGGTCATGAGCATCAAGAGCGCGGGCAACAACCTCCTCTCGATCATAAACGACATCCTGGACTTCTCGAAGATAGAGTCCGGGAAGATGGAGATAGTCCCAGCCGAGTACCTCTTCAGCTCCCTCATCCAGGACGTGGTGGGCATCATCCGCACCAGGATGGCCGAGAAGCCCATCGAGCTCTTCGTCTACATAGACAACAGGATACCCAACCGCCTCATAGGGGACGAGGTCCGCATCCGCCAGGTGTTCCTGAACCTCCTCTCGAACGCGGTCAAGTACACCAAGGAGGGCTTCGTAAAGCTCAAGGTGACCGGGGAGTTCCTGACCGAGGGCTGGGTGGACTTCTCCTTCTCGATCGAGGACTCGGGCATAGGCATCAAGCCGGACAACCTGAAGGAGCTCTTCACCAACTTCACCCAGTTCGACAAGGCCGCGAACAAGGGCATCGAGGGCACGGGGCTGGGGCTCGCCATCACCCGGAACCTCGCGCGGCTCATGAACGGGGACATAAAGGTCAAGAGCGAGTACGGGAAGGGCTCGGTCTTCACGGCCCGCCTCACCCAGCGCTACGAGCGCTACGAGCCTTTCGCCAAGGTGGAGGATCCCGACTCGAAACGGGTGCTGGTCTACGAGCCGCGGCAGCTCTTCGCGGAACTGCTGAAGAACTCCCTCACCGGCCTGGGCGTCACGAACGTGAACATGGTGGACAACCCCCTATCCTTCAGCGAGGAGGTCAGGGGGGGCCAGTGGAACTACATCTTCGTCCCCAACTCCTTCTACAACCAGGCGGGCCACATGATGGCCCAGCTCGCCAAGGATCCCGGGGTGAAGGTCATACTCATGGCCGAGAGCCGGGACATGATAGGCCACGAGAACATAACCACCCTGTTCATGCCCGTCTACTCGCTCCCGTTAGCGAACATCCTGAACGACGTGGACATACGCCGGACCTATCAGAGCCAGACCTCCGCCGACGTGCGCTTCACCGCCCCCGACGCGAGGATCCTGGTGGTGGACGACATAGTGACCAACTTGAAGGTCGCGGCCGGCCTCCTCATCCCCTTCAAGGCCACCGTCGACATCTGCGAGTCCGGGGCCGAGGCCCTGGAGCTAATCAAGAAGAACAGCTACGATCTTGTATTCATGGACCACATGATGCCCGTCATGGACGGCATCGTGGCCACCGACAGGATCCGCGAGCTCCCGCAGGGCAAGGATCTCCCGGTCATAGCCCTCACGGCCAACGCGGTATCCGGCGTGAAGGAGATGTTCCTCGAGGCCGGCCTGAACGACTTCATCTCCAAGCCCATCGACCCCACCAAGCTGGAGGGCATCCTGGTCCGCTGGCTCCCCAAGGAGAAGCACCGGAAGGAGTTCCGCTCGGAAGACGAATCCAAGAAAGCCGGACGCGCCCGCAGGAGGGGGCAGAGATCCCAGTCCAGGGCGGCCGGGGACGCCCCCGCCTCGGCCCCCGTCCCCGACAAGGCGGCCCAGGCGGCAAGGGTGGCGAGCGCCCGGGAGGTGGTGGCTCTCGCCCAGGCCTCGGATCAGGCTTCCGCTCTTCTCGTGCAGGCCACGGAGGGGGCCGCCGGTCCGGGTGCGGCGCAGGTTCCGGCGGCGGGTCCTGATCAGGTTCAGATCTGGGATGCCGGACCGGGTCCCGCTCCTGTCCAGGGTACCGTGCCTGGTCAGGTTCAGGGGGTTCATGTCCAGGGTGCCGGGCAGGGTCCGGTCCAGGAAGCCGGGTCAGGTCCCGTTTCGGGTTTCGGAGCGGTTCCGGCCTCAGGAGCGGATTCCGTTCCACCTGTTCCCGGGACGGCTTCTGGCCTGAGTCCTGCGGCTCCTCCGGCCCCGGATCCCTACGGAACGCCTCTTCAGGCACAGGCTCCTCCGGAAGCGTCTGCCGCGCGGGCCCCGCATGCCGGGGAGGTTGCGGTTCCGTCCGGGCAGGGCGTGGGCCCGCAGGTTCCCGACTCTGACCGGGACGGCATGGTCCAGACAACCGCCGATCCCTTCGATACCATGATTCCCGTGGAGGATCCGTACGCTTTCCCGCTCAGGCCGATGCCTGCCTCAGCCGCTCCCCCGCAGATCCTGTCCCCGGAGGCGCCTCTGCAGATCCATATTCCGGCTGGACCTTCAGTCCAGGGAACGTCTCCCCCGGGCGGATCTCCGGCCCTGGGAGTTTCGCCGTTGCAGGGTGCCCTGATGGCCCAGGGAGTTCCGCCGCTGCAGGGTGCCCAGCCGGTACAGGGAGTACCGCCGTCGCTGGGTGCCCCGCCGGCCCAGGGAGTACCGCCGTTGCAGGGTGCCCCGTCGGTACAGGGAGTTCCGTTGTCGCAGGCGGGGAGCTTTGCGCAGCCCAGTCTGCCTCCCGGCTTCCCGGATGCCCAGCTGCCGGATTCCGTGATGCAGGGCGAAGACCGACGGCCCCAGGACCAGGGCTATCAGCCGCAGGCGGCGGGAGGCCATCAGCCCCCGATCCCCGGATTCCGGACGCCGGTCACGGGCGTTCCGACGCA
>JAISEQ010000181.1 GCA_031264045.1 Deltaproteobacteria bacterium | reverse complement strand
GGGATCGACCATGAAGTAGCCGAGCCTCTCGAACTGGAAGCGCTCCCAGGGGGCGGCCGAGGCCGCCGACGGCTCCACCACGGCTCCGGCCCTCGTGACTAGCGAGGCGGGGTTCAGTTCCGACGCCAGATCCCCGGCGCCGGGCCTGGGCACCCTGAAGAGCCGGTCGTAGACGCGGCAGACGGCCGGAACCCCGAGCGGGGCCGAGACCCAGTGGATGATGTTGGGCCTCGCCGGCCGGCCCCTGGCGTCGAGCGTCTTTGGGGCGTCGTTCAGCTCGCAGCGTATCAGGGAAACGCGGCCTTCGGAATCGGTCTCGTGGGAGACGCACCTGACGTACGCGGCCCAGCGGAGCCTCGCCTCCCTGCCCGGCGAGAGCCTGCGGAAGCCCGGCACGGGCTCGGCCATGAAGTCGTCGCGCTCTATGAATATCTCCCGGGTGAGCGTGAGCTCCCTGAACCCCATCCGGGACGGCTCGTCCGGGAAGAAGGGGGCCTCCACCCTCATCTCGAAGTCCTCCGGGACGTTCTCCAGAACCACCTTCACGGGGTCCAGGACGGCCATCACCCTCTTCACGGCGGGGTTCAGGTCGTCCCGGGCGGCCTTCTCCAGCCATTCCAGCTCTATCCAGGAGTCGTTCTTGGCGACCCCTATCCTCTCGCAGAAGAGGCGTATGGAGGAGGCGGTGAAGCCACGGCGGCGGATGGCCGCGACCGTGGGGAGCCTCGGGTCGTCCCAGCCGTCCACCAGGCCCTCCTTCACCAGCTGGAGGAGACGCCTCTTGCTCATCATCGTGTACTCGAGATTCAGCCTCGCGAACTCTATCTGGCGGGGTCTGGGCCGGGGCCAGTCCAGCTTCTCCAGAAACCAGTCGTACAGGGGCCTGTGGTCCTCGAACTCCAGGGTGCATACGGAGTGGGTTATGCCCTCTATGGCGTCGGAGACGCAGTGGGCGAAGTCGTACATGGGGTAGATGCACCACTCCGATCCGGTGCGGTGGTGCTCGGCCTTCTTTATGCGGTAGACTGCCGGATCCCGCATGTTCATGTTGGGGGAGCCCATGTCGATTTTCGCCCTGAGGCTCCTCGACCCCTCTGAAAACTCGCCGGCCCTCATGCGCCTGAACAGGTCCAGGCTCTCGGCGGCCGGCCGGGTGCGGAAGGGGCTGTCCTTCCCGGGCTCGGTCAGGGTCCCCCGGTGGGCCCGGAGCTCCTCCGGGGAGAGATCGCACACGTATGCCCAGCCGGACCCGATGAGCCTCTCGGCGCACTCGTAGAGCCTCCCGAAGTAGTCGGAGGCGTAGTAGAGCCGGTCGTCCCAGGAGAAGCCCAGCCAGCGCACGTCCTCCTGGATGGAGTCCACGTACTCGGTCTCCTCCTTGGCCGGGTTCGTGTCGTCGAAGCGCAGGTTCGTGTGGCCCCCGTAGTCGCGAGCCAGCCCGAAATTGAGGCATATGCTCTTGGCATGCCCTATGTGCAGGTAGCCGTTGGGCTCGGGGGGGAAGCGCGTGGCCACCCCACCGTACCTGCCGGAGGCCAGGTCCTCGTCTATGAGGGTCCTTATGAAGTTCTTGGGGCGCTCGTCTTCCATGGGTCTCCTGCCGCGATGAATCTTAAAGGGACCGCTCCGTGGCAAGGCAGGCCCCGGGGGGGACCGGGCCGGGGCGGGGGGGGGAGCGGCCCTGGGCCGGAGGCGGCGTCCCGTGCCGACCCGGACCCAGCGGCGCCCGGTCCGGAAGACCTGCGCGTCTGACGCCGGGGCACCCCGGCGATTGGGCATAACCCGGCTATTTTACGCGCCCGGGGACACTCGCGCAACAGCGGCGCGCCGTCCGGGAAACCGGGCGCGGACGCGGGGCACTGCCGCCGGGACGGCTGAAAGGCGGGAACCGGACGGGTGCCCCGGCGGGGAGGCCGGATATGCCCGGAAAGGCCGCAGGGGCCTGGACCGGGCCGCGGTACAGGAAAGGCCTGAGCGACCGCGGGGCCCGGAAGGCGGGAATGGCGGCGGGCGGAACCCCGGACGGCGCCGCGGCGGGGAACGCGCCTGGAGCGATGCGCAGGCGGCAGGCGGGGTCCCCAAAAGACACGGCGGGGGATCCCGTGCCGGAACGGGCACGGGTGACGGCCGGGAAGCGGCGGGGCCCCCGGCGAAGGACCCGCCCACGTCCGGAAGGCGGCCTGGCGAAACGGGGGTAATTATAGTTGAATACGCCCCGTTTGAACAGGAGGGCGGCGGACGTTCCGAACGAGCTCCGGGCACTGAGGGCCCTCCTAGAGACCCGCCCGGACGCCGGCGGGAAGCGCGTTCCGCGGACATCGCGCCCGCCCGGTCATTCTAACCGGAAATCATCCTCCCCCGCCATAACCTGAAACGGCAGGGACTGGAGTGCGCCGGAAGCTTCCTGCCGCCGCCGCGGGAACCAGCGCAACATCAGGGGGATCCGGGCCCCGCCGAACCCGGGCGAGGCTCGCGCGCGGCTCCGGAGGACGGCCGCGCACGGGGAAAAAAAAAGAGGGCCCGGCGGTATGTTCGGCAGCCGCTGGGCCCCCTAAACGCTAAAAGGAAAGGAAATGCCTGATGACCTGCCCCTGCTGGGCACGGGGCAACACGGCAAGACTATATCGCGGCGGGGCGGCCGGCGCAAGCTGACCCGCGACGCCGCAAGGTCCCGCCGAATCCGCCTCCCCGCCCCCCCGCCGGTCCGGTGTCCGGGAGAGGTCGGCCGGACCGGAAGAGGGGAAACGGCTTGCGGGGGGGAGGGCACACAATCCGCCCGTATCCGGCCTGCGCCTGCTCGTCTAACCGCCCTGCCCAAACGAGACCTCCGGGGCGGACCGGGCCGGGCAACCGCGAGGGGCCGGACCTCAAAGGCTGGGCCAGCGGTATATCGCGGCTGCCGGGCCGCGTCAGGAATTACCCGCCGGTTCCCACCGCGTTCAGGAAGAGCCCGCCCGGATGGGCGCCGCCCCGGACTGGCCATGCCGGCCCGCAGGCAGCGGCGGATGTCCGGGAAATGCCCCGCGCCCCGCCGCCGGGCTTCGGACAGGGTGCCCCGCCCGGCCCGGACCGGATCGGGGGAGTAACCGCTCCCGATTGCCCCGGACGAGAAAAAATGACCGCCGACAGTTGCAAGGCCCGGTTTTTTCCAATAAAATTTCGTCACCGTCGCGGGCGGCAGGCGCCGGGCCGCCGGTACCGCCGCATGGCGACCCGGAAGCCTTTCCGTGCGACCGGGCGGTCAGGGGGGATGTCCACCGGATCACGGCCGCTCCCCCCTCCGTTGCCGGCGGCCCGCAGATCCAGGCCGTCCACCCCGCGCCTCCCCTCCATCGGACAGCCGAAATCCCGCCTCCTCCTTCCGCCCCATCGCCGCGTTCTCGCCCGACGCCGCCGGGCGCCTTCCGGAGGGAGCCCTGAACCCTCAGCCGCCGCAGTCCAGAACACCCACCAAAGCCAGCCGAAACCGCCCCAGGGGGAACCCATGCCGCAGAGACTGAAGGTACTTATAGCCGCCTCGGAAGTCACCCCCCTGGCCCAGACGGGCGGCCTGGCCGAGGTCGCGGGTAGCCTGCCGCTGGCCTTCTCGGATCTCGGGGTCGACGCCTCCGTCATCATGCCAGGCTACTCGGTCGCCCTGGACCGTCCCGGAGTCGTGGACGCCGGCGTGGATCTTGTGGTCGGCGAGGGCAAGGACGCCGTGACGGGGAGGCTGTACCGGGGCAGCCTCACCGAGAAGGTGCCCGTGTGGATGATCAGGTGCGACCGGTACTTCGCCAGGGACGGGCTCTACGGGGCCGGCGGGGAGGCATACCCGGACAACCCGGAGCGCTTCGCCTTCTTCTCCCGGGCCGCAGTCCAGGCGCTGGAGCACCTGGAGGGCGGACCCCCCGACATAGTGCTCGCGAACGACTGGCAGACCGGTCTCATGATGCCCCACCTGCTGCTTCTGGGGCCGGGGGCGCCCAAGGGCGTCTTCGTCATCCACAACCAGGGCTTCCTGGGGCTGGCCCCCCTGGAGAAGAAGGCAGCGGTGGGCCTTCCCGAGTCCTTCTACGGGACGGAGGGCCTGGAGTACTTCGGGCTCCTCAGCTTCCTCAAGGCCGGGATCGTCTACAGCAGGACCCTGGTCACGGTGTCGCCCACCTACGCCAAGGAGATCCAGACCCCCGAGTTCGGCCACGGCCTGGACGGGCTCCTGCGCGAGCACTCCTTCAAACTCCACGGCATACTGAACGGCGTTGACTACAACGTATGGAACCCCGAGGACGACCCCTTCATCCCCTGCGCCTACGCCTCCCAGAACCTGGAGGGCAAGGCCCGCTGCCGCGAGGCCTTCATGAACGCGGCCGGCCTCGCCGACGCCCCGGGGAGCCCCCTCTTCGTCATGGTGAGCAGGCTCACCGCCCAGAAGGGGATATCGCTCGTGGTGGAGGCCGCCCAGGAGATGATGGACAGCCTGAACGCCCGGATAGCGATCCTGGGCACCGGCGACGCCTGGTTCCAGTCGCAGCTGAAGGAACTGGCGGACGCCAACCCCGCCAGGATGTGGCTGAAGCTGGACTACAGCGTGAGCCTCTCGCATCTCATGATGGCCGCGGCTGACTTCGTGATGGTCCCCTCCACCTACGAGCCCTGCGGGCTGGCCCAGCTCTACGCGCTCCGCTACGGGGCCGTGCCCGTGGTCCGCTCCATCGGGGGCCTGAACGACACGGTCCGCGACTTCGCGGGACGCAACCCCGCCGGCCTGTGGGACACCGGATTCAAGTTCGGGGCCTTCAACCGCAACGCCTTCTACAGGGCCGTCCGGAGGGCGACGGAGATGTACCGCCAGGACGGCGGCGCGGTCTTCGGCCAGATGTGCGCGAACAACATGCTTGAGGACTTCTCCTGGAAGACCTCGGCGCTGTCGTACTACTCGCTTTTCCTGCCCATCGTGAAGAGCGCCTGACCTCCCCCGCGGCCGCCCCGCCCCGGCCGGAAGCCCCGGGCGGCCCCCGGGCCGCCCCCCGCCGCAGCGGGCACCCGCCGCCCCCGCCGCAGGCCGCGCCCCGGGGGAGGGGGCGGCCCGTTCCAGCCGGATCCCGGAGGGATCACCCGCCGCCCCGGCCCCGGAGGACGCAATTGAGCCCAGAACGGCACCTCATCATCCACGGCCACTTCTACCAGCCGCCGAGGGAGAACCCCTGGACTGGCATGGTGCCCGACCAACCGTCGGCCGCCCCCTTCCCCAACTGGAACGCC
>JAISEQ010000179.1 GCA_031264045.1 Deltaproteobacteria bacterium | reverse complement strand
CCTGGGGCTGGAGGCCAGGTACCTCTCCACGGCCGATGTCAGGGCCGCCGCGGCCTCCCTCTCGCCCAGGTGATCCAGCATGAGGCCCGCGGAAAGTATCGCCGCGAGGGGATTGGCCTTGCCGGTGCCCGCTATGTCCGGGGCGGAGCCGTGGACCGGCTCGAACATGGAGAGGCCGTCCCCGATGTTGCCGGACGCCGCCAGCCCCAGCCCGCCGGTGATGCCGGCCGCCAGGTCGCTTATGATGTCGCCGAAGAGGTTGGGGCACAGCACCACGCCGAAGAGGTGGGGCGCGCGGGGGAGCTGGTAGGCCAGGTTGTCGACGTTTATTTTCTTCAGCTTCACGTTGGGGTGGCCGTCCGCCGCCTCCGCCACTATCCTGTCCCAGAATCCGTAGAGGTGGGGGAGAGCGTTGGCCTTGGTGGCGGAGTACATGACCCTCTCCCCGCGCTCCTCGGCCAGGAGGAGGGCCCTCTCGGCCACCCGGAGGGTGCCGGGGGAAGTCAGGACCCCCAGCGTGAAGGCCGCCTCCATGGGGGGATCGAGCTCCAGCTCCACCCTCGCCTCGCCTCGGTACAGGCCCCTCACGAATGGGAGGGCGGCGGCCGTGGTCCTCCCGCTGCAGGAGGCCCCGAGGTTCATGTAGAAGTCCTCGGTGTTCTCCCGGACTACGAGGATGTCTATCTCGGCCCCCTCCGGAAGGTTCACGGGTATGGGGGCGTTGGGCCAGCTCCTGGAGGGGCGGATGTTTATGTACTGATCGAAACGGAACCGGAGCGCCAGGAGGAGCTCCTGCTCCAGGGGTCCCGGAGGCACCCTCGGGTCCCCGACGGCCCCCAGCAGGAGGGCCCCCGCCTCCCCCAGGTCGTCGAAGGCTCCCTTCGGGAGCACCTCGCCGTGCTTCAGGTAGTACTCCGCCCCGAATGGGTAGCTCCGGAACTTCAGCGTGAAGCCGAAGCGGGGGGCCAGGGCGTTCAGGGCCTTCACGGCCTCGCAGACCACCTCCGGCCCTATGCCGTCTCCCGGTATGACGGCTATCTCGTAACTTGGCATGCGTATCCTCGAGATGCCGGCCGGAGGCTGCAGGCCCGCCCGGGCGGCGTGATCCTGGTGTCACCAGCGGCCAGCTTACTACTTAAACCATAATAATGAGCCGCCTTTCAATGAGCTTCGGTGCGCACGGGAATCCCGACGGGCGTCACGGGCACTTGGGTGACAGGCGTTTCGGAAACTGCGGGACCGGGAGTCAGAAGCCCTGCGGTGTCCTGCCCGGATGAGGCGGGGCCGGCGGCCGGGACATACGGGGGACGCGCCGGCTTGCTGCCGCCATCCTGTCAGGGGGAGGTCGGAAAGCGCGCGGAAGGGTTTTGCGGATGCTCCGGACGGGCATTCCGTGCAGCCGGGCGCCGCCCGACCCTGAGATTCCCGGCGGATCCCCGACAGGCCGGGCAAGGCCTGGCAAGGCCGGGGACGGACGGGGAGACTTAATGATGGTGACGGACGGGGTGACTTAATGATGGTGATGGTCCTCCTGGGCCGGGGCGGGGGTCGGCCCAGCCGGGATCTTTCCCGGTGCCGGGTCGGGGAGTGAGGACGGGGAGATGCCTCATGGGCGGGTGACGGCAGGTGTCGTGCGGGCGCAAGCGGGTGTTTAGCAGGCCGGGGCGTGTCCGAAGGGGAGAGGTGCTGGGGGGGGGCATGGGCCGGGGCTCGCCGGAGCGAGTGGCGAGCGGGGGGGGGGACGGGTCGCGGATCGCGGGAGGCGGGAGGCCGGGGGCACGGACGGCTGGGAGCGGCCGCGGGAGAAACCGGGTACGGGTCCGGCGGAACGGAGTCCTCCGGAGGGGGCCGCACGGCGTTTCCGGGGAAAAGAAGCTTCAGTCCGCCCGGTCCTCTGGGGATGCCGCGCGGGGGTTCGGGGGCTGCTTCGGGGCCTGCGGCCGGAGGGGCCGGTATCGGGGCGGCATCCGGCCGGTTCCCTGAGGCGAGTTTCAGCGCTGCGGACCGGCGGGTTTCGGGAGGCTGAGCCCTGAGCTGCTCGCGGTTCGGGGCGGAGCAGGGGGGCGGGACCGACTCCCGGGGGAGGGAGCCGGGCTCGGCGGGAGCCCGGAAAGATTTTTTTTTATGGCTTCCTTCCGGCCTGGGTTTTGTCAATAAAAGGGTTGTCGGAAGCGGGAGGTTTAGGCGCTATGCGGTGTTCCGGGCGAGGGGGCCTGACGGGGGGGCCGTCAAAACTCGGAATGCGTGGTTTTTGCCCGGATTGGGCACTTGACACCCGGAGATGAGTGGCTATAATGATATTGAGAATCATTCTCAATTCCCGCGCCGCAGGGTGCCTCGGGAACGGTTCTCGGGCCTCCCCTCCGGGACGGGCGGCCCAATCACTCCGACAGGGGCGCCCGGGCCCCGCGCCAAGGTAAGAGCCGTGGAACAGGTAATCATCGGTGCCATAGTCCTCGGTGCCCTGGGGCTCACCTTCTATAAGGTCTTCGTCAGGCCTTCCTGCAGCTGCGGCTGCGGCGGCAGGAAGAAGAACGGGAAGGCTCCGTGCCTGGCGGACGAGCTCTCGGACGACTAGGGGGACAGGGACCGCCCCCCCCGCGGCCTCGAGGGCCGCGCACCGATCCGGTTTGCGAGGAAACTACATGACCGCCGACAACTTGAAGAAGACGATGTCCCTCAGGAAGCTCAAGAGAGGGCAGAGCGCCATCATCACAGGCATCAGCGCCGACGGGGAGATGGGCCGCCGCATCCGCGACATGGGCCTCATACCCGGCGTCCAGGTGAAGTGCATGGGGCACGCCCCCCTGAAGGACCCCATGGCCATGAGGCTCATGGGCTTCACGCTCACGCTCAGAAACAGCGAGGCCGACTTCATCACCGTGGCCGCCTGACGGGGCCTGACCGCCAGGTTTCCGGCGTCCGACCGCCCTGCGGTCCAGCCCCCCGGACGGGCGCTTCCCGCTGCGCCGCCGCAGGCGTGTGGATCCCGGCACGGGATCCTCCCGAATGCCCCGGGCGGCTCCCCTTCCGCCCGGCAGGCCCCGACCGGCCCGACCGGTTCCCCGATCCGCCTCCCGGCGGGACCGCCGGTCCCCGTACGGATCGTCCGCCCCGGAAGCGTTCCCGGGGATCCCCCGGCACGTGGGTTCCCGCGATGCCGGACGGCGGCGTTGGCACGGGCCGGACGCCGAACGGTTCCGCTTCCAGAATCTTCCGGGAGACCTCCCCGCCGGGGAGGAGCTCCCCGCCCGAACGCCAGGGCTTACGGGCCCGTGTACCGCTATGCAGGACCCGCCTGACCGCTGCGACGCCCCGACGGGTGCCAGCGTTCCGATACCCCCGACGAAGGGCCGCGTCCCGGCGGCCTTTTTCATCCGGGGGCATTTTTAACACGTAACGCAGAGAAAATTTCCGGAATGCCGGTCCCCCATCGCGTACGGACCGGAAGGTGCCGTATCCCCCTGGGCTGCGGCATGCCTGCAACCGGCAAGCCCGCCACAAGCCGGGCGCACCGAGGTCCCGGCCTGCCGCACCGCTTGACGCGGGCGCGCGGGGAGCTGCGCGGAGGGAGGCGCTGGGGCCTAAGGGAGATTAAGCGACCGGCGACCATATTGCGCCGGGCCCCCGCCGCACGGGTTCGGGGGCACGGCGCGTTCCAGAGGTGTAACTTTGTCTCAAAGCCCATCGCAAGCCATAGCGATAGCGGGGAACCCCAACTCCGGAAAGACCACGGCGTTCAACCGCTACACCGGGGCCCGTCAGCATGTGGGGAACTATCCGGGAATTACCGTCGAGAAGAAGGACGGGACGGCGCACATAGACGGCAAGGACGTGACGCTCATCGACCTCCCCGGGACCTACTCCATTACCGCGTACTCCCTTGAGGAGGTGGTGGCGAGGAGGGTTCTGGCCGAGGACAGGCCCGGGGCCGTGATAGACGTGGTGAACGCCGGCGTCCTGGACCGCAACCTTTACCTCACTGTCCAGATGCTGGAGCTCGGCAGCCCGCTCGTCCTCGTCCTGAACATGATGGACGAGGTGGAGTCGTCCGGCGTCAAGATAGACATAGCGCGCCTGGAGGAGCTGACCGGCATCAGGTGCTTCGCCGCCGTGGCCAGGAAGGGCAGGGGCCTGGACGACGCCCTCCGGGCCGCGATGGCCCTCGCCGAGGAGAAGAAGGGGCGCGCCGCCCCCCTGGAGATCTCCTACGGGACGGATCTGGATCTGGCCCTCCAGAAGATGACCCCCATAGCCGAGGAGTCCAAGCTCCTGGCCGAGCACTACCCGGCCCGGTGGGTCGCCCTGAAGTTCCTGGAGGGGGACAAGGAGGTGACGGGGAAGGCCGTGGCCGCCAATCCCGAGGCTTCCAAAAAGCTTCAGGATCTGACCGACGAGGTGACGCGGCATCTGCGTGCCACGCTGGACACGTATCCCGAGGCGCTCATAGCCGACTACCGCTACGGGTGGATCAGCTCCATACTCAGAAACGGCGTCCTGGAGCACGAGGACGACGTCCTGGAGAGGACGGCGGCGTCCGACAAGGCCGACGCGGTGCTGACCCAGCGGTTCGTGGGGCCGGTGATACTTCTTGTGGTCCTGTACGCCATGTACTACGTGACCATTCAGGTGGGCAACATCCCGCTCGGGTGGACGGAGACGTTCTTCGAGTGGCTCTCCGAAACGGCGGGCGGGGCAATCCAGTCGGAAGGCCTCAGATCGCTCGTCACCGACGGCATAATCGCCGGCGTGGGGGGGGTGCTGGGCTTCGTGCCCCTCATCATGATCATGTTCTTTCTCATCGCCATCCTGGAGGACCTGGGCTACATGGCCCGCGTGGCCTACATGATGGACAGGGTCTTCCGCATCTTCGGTCTCCACGGGGCCTCCATCATGCCGTTCATCATAGGCGGGGGCATAGCGGGAGGCTGCGCGGTGCCCGGAGTCATGGCGGCGAGGACGCTCAGATCGCCGCGCGAGAGGCTCGCCACGATCCTGACCGTGCCCTTCATGATGTGCGGCGCGAAGATCCCCGTGTTCCTCCTGTTCACCGGCATCTTCTTCAAGGAACACCAGGCCCTCATAGCGTTCGGTTTCACCATACTCGGCTGGGTGACGGCCCTCCTCATTTCCAAGCTCATAAGATCCACCCTCGTGCGCGGACCGGCCACTCCCTTCGTCATGGAGCTCCCGCCGTACCGTTACCCGATCCTTTCGGGCGTGCTCCTCCACACCTGGGAGCGTACCTGGCAGTACATCAAGAAGGCGGGGACCGTAATCCTGGGCATCTCCATCCTCCTCTGGGCGGCCATGAGCTACCCCGGCCTTCCCGAGGAGCAGCACGAGTCCTTTCATAAGGAGGTGGCGCAGATAGAGGCCAACGCCGAAGGCCTCCCGCAGGAGGAGGTGGACGAGAAGGTGAACGAGGTGAACAACCGCGAGGCCGAGGCCGAGCTGAACAACTCGTACGCCGGGCGAATGGGCCGGATGGTTGAGCCGATCACCAGCGGGGCGGGCTTCAACTGGCAGACCAACATCGCGCTGATCGGAGGCGTGGCGGCCAAGGAGGTGGTCATCTCGACCCTGGGTACCGCCTACTCGCTGGGCTCGGTCGATCCGGACGAGTCCCAGAGCCTGGCCGACCGCATCGGCTCCGATCCCAGCTGGACCGTAGCGAACGCCACTGCCCTCCTGTTCTTCACCCTCCTGTATTCGCCGTGCTTCGTGACTCTTCTGGTGATAAAGCAGGAGACTGGCAAGTGGCGCTGGACCTTCTTCAGCCTCTTCTTCGATCTTGCCCTGGCCCTGGTGGTCGCCATCGCGGTGAACCAGCTGATCCTCGCCTTCTGATCCCCCGCCGTGACGGGGACCCTGTGCGCCGTCGGCGCCCCCGTCCCGCTGGCGAAGCCTCCCCCTCCCCCTCCGGCATCCTGCCGCTCGGGTCAACCCGGGCCCGGAGGCGGGGGGTGGTGGGCGGCTGACGCCAGACCGGACATCAGTGAAGAGAGCCCCGGTACCCGATCGATGCCTTCGGGACCGGGGCTTTCCGATCTGATCCTTTTCCTGACCCTCCGGCCCGAAGGTCTTCAGGTTTCCGATCTCCAGGCCGTCCGATCTCCCGGTTTTCCAACGTACCGGATTTCCGTTCTTTCGCATCCCGGTCCTCCGTCCCCCCGTTTTTCCGACAGTGAGGTTTTCCGCTCTTCCGCCCCCCGGTCAACACTATCTTGCGCGAGGAATCCCCCGGAGCTTTCTCCGGGGAGGAATCGCGCCCTCCTTCCCCAGATCTAATGGCGGCGGGGCGCAGGCAGCGGGAGGAATTTACCGTCTTCTCTAGTTTTATGGTAAGATGATTCATAGCTAACAAGGCATTCGTATTCCGGATATATCCGAACAGGGAGCGGGAAGACCTGATGAACAGGACTTTCGGCTGTTGCCGCTTCGTCTGGAACCGGATGTTGACGGACAAAAAGATCTGGTATCTGATCACGCATGATTCGGCACAGATCACCCCAGCACAGTACAAGAAGCACTGGCCGTGGCTTAAGGAAGTGGACAGTATGGCCTTGTGCAACGTCCAGCTGAACCAGGAGAAGGCGTTCCGGGACTTCTTCAGGAACCCCGGTCATTTCAGGTTCCCGAAATACAAAAGCAAACACAGGGACAGGCCCAGCTACACCACCAACTTGATCGGGAAGAATATAGAGCTGCGTAAGGACGGGAAGCTGAAACTCCCGAAGCTGGGCCTTGTGAAGATAGTCCAACATCGGGAGATCCCGGAAGACTACAAACTGAAGTCGGTCACCGTGAGCCGGAACGCCGCCGGGCAGCATCACGCGGCCCTGCTTTACGAGTGCGATGCTGAGGTTCAGGCGCCTGTTGAGATCGATCCGACAAAAGTCATGGGCCTGGACTTCTCGATGCCGGATTTGTACGTGGATTCGGAGGGGAAGAGGCCCGTCAAGCCGAAGCATTTCAGAGACGCGGAAAAACGGCTTGCCCGGGAACAGCGGAAACTGCACAAGTGCAGGAAAGGGAGCAGGAACAGGCATAAACAGCGGACCAGGGTGGCGAGACGTCACCTGAAAGTCAGGAATCAGCGCAGGGATTTTCTTGAGAAGGAGTCGAGGCGGATAGCCAACGCCTTGGACGTTGTGATCATAGAGGACATCAACATGCACGGCATGGCGCAGGCATTGAGATTCGGCAAGAGCGTTTCCGACAACGGATGGGGCATGTTCATAAACATGCTGCGCCGCAAGCTCTAAGAGCAGGGCAAGAGGTTCGTGGTAATAGACAGGTTCTATCCATCGAGCAAGACCTGTTCGGCCTGCGGGGCCGTGAAACCGGCCTTGGGCCTGTCGGAAAGGGTCTGCGTCTGCGACCGGTGCGGACACGCCCGGGACAGGGACCTGAACGCCGCGCGGAACATCCGTGCCGAAGGCCTGCGCTTGATCAGCCTGGCAATGGAAACCAACCGGCGGGACACGCGGGGCTAGCCCGGACATCGATCTGGCGGGCCTGAGACGGCATACGGGAAGCCCTTGGGCTTCAGCCCAGGGGTATGTCACTTTCTTGTACTCCCTGCCTCCCGTTTCTCCGGTCTTCCGGTCATGTGGGCGTGGACGGACGGGGCTGGTGAGAGTCTGCGGAACAGTTCCGGAGGGGGCTCGGCGGGAATGGGACGGGCGTTAAAGGAGGGGCGGAGGGGGTGCCCGGCGGCCAGGAGGGAGCCTTCGGGGGTCGGGAGGCGGCGGTGCCCGAGCGCCGTTCGCCGCCTGCCGGGCGGAAAACGGGAAAAGAAATTGCCTTTCTCGAAAATGACACCCCAAGTGTGGTAGAAGAGGAGTCGGGATCGATGTCCCTCCCGCCGCGGACGCGCGGACGGGACGAGGTCTTGACCCGGCACCGTCCGCCGGGCCTGCCCGCCGGGTGAAGCGGAGATGCCCGCCGCGCCCGCCTTTCCAGCGGGCAGCCTTACACCGCGCAGTCCGCGCGTTCGTCTGGCGTCGCGGACGCCAGCCGCCGGAGGTACATAAGCGTGAGCCACAAGAAGCGCCTTCTGGATCAGACGTTCCGCCTGAAGCCGACGGCCCGCGTGCCCGCGGCCTTCTGGCTCCACCTCATACCGGAGGCCGAGACCGGCGACGCGGCCGTAAAGCCGTCGCTCAAGGAGGACTCGGTTGAGGCGCACCTGGCCTTCATCCGGCAGGTGAGGCCGGACTTCGTGAAGACGATGTCGGACGGCTTCTTCTTCTACCCGTCGGGAGGCGTTCCCCGGGCGCGGATGGAGCTGGGCGACCTGAAGGCCGTAGAGGCATCCGACCCGTGGATAGCGGGGCAGCTCGAGGTGCAGTCCCGGATCCGCGAGGCAGAGCCCTCGTTCCCGTACTTCTTCAACATCTTCTCGCCCCTGACGTCCTTGAGGTTCCTCGTGGGACGCGAAAGGCTCCTGGCCTTACTCCGGGAGGATCCGGAGGGCCTGTCCGAGGCCCTGGGCAGGATGGGGGAGGGCCTCTCGGCTTTGGCAAGGGAGCTCGTCGCGACGGCCAAGGCGGACGGCATATACCTGTCCGTCCAGAATCCCGACAGGGACGCCTTCGGCTCCGACTTCTACCGGAGGCGCGTGTCCCCTTCCGAGGTTGCGGTCCTGGATGCCGCCCGGGCCGCGGGAGGCCGTTCCATACTGCACATATGCGGGTACGCCGGCGTCCGGAACCGCCTGGAGGACTTCGCCCTGTATCCGGCGGACGCCATAAGCTACGCCCGTACGGTCGAGGGTGTGTCCTTTCCCCGGGCCAGGGCGATATTCCCCGGAAAGGCCCTCATGGCCGGCTTCGCCAACACTCCCGGGTCGATCATCCACAGGGGCGCGAGGGCGGAGGTGGAGGCGGAGACTGCCGCGATATTGAACGAGGCCGTCGGCATGACGGGGATCGTCATCGGTGCCGACTGTACCGTTCCGTCCGACATAGACCTCGAGCGGCTGGAATGGGTGCGCGAGGCCGCGAACAGGAGGTCGGTGTAGCCGGATCCCCCAGGTCGGACGTATAGTTTTTGCCGTCGGTAAATTCGGCCAGACGCGTTTCACCCATTGACGGTGTCGTAGCGGCATTTTCGGGGTCTGCCGAATGCCGCCGGGAAGGCGGCGGGGATACGGGGATCAGCGGGCCGGGGGAGAACGGCCCGCGCTGGCCTGCGGAGAATTTTCAGTTGCGGCGGCTTTCAGGGAAGCGCGTGCGGCGTCAAAGGTCAGCGTACGGGGATGATGGGCCTTTGCCGAAGTCCTGACAGCGACAGTGCCGGTTCAGTCGGTACCTTCGGAAGGGCCCTTTAACAGTGACGCGGGGTCCTGGCGAGAATCATGCCAATTTTTACCGTAGCCAGGGACGTCAGAGACAAGCTGACATCCGGGGCTTGGGTACAGCGCGGTTATATCCGGACGGGAAACCAGGACATGGTAATCAGGCGGGACAGGAGAGGTTATTTAAAGTTTTAAATCTTTAAATCATCCAGTTTGACAATGCTCACCATCTGGATAAAATCAAAATTTGTAATGTGGGTTCGAACGGGTGTCATCGGTACCCTGAGATTCAGCTTCTGGTTTTTGCCCCATCATCCGTCAGGCAAATTTCAGGCGGTCGTCGTACGGATTCACGGTCAGCCAGTTTTGAAACTTCCGCTTCAGTAGCCCTTGGCTGTTGCCGTTCAGAGGGTATGATTCATGGGAGACTCTCCAAAGCCGATCGCCATCGATTTCCACAGTTTTCCTTACCTGATTGACAACAATTTTTTGTATGTGGACAAGACGGACATCATGCACAGGCTTCTGACCGGAGTTGACAGGAATATTTTTCTGATCAGGCCCTGGAGGTTCGGGAAGTCGCTTCTGCTGAGTACAATCAAGGAGATTTTTCAGGGTGAAGCTGATCGGTTCTCCGTTCTGAAGATAAGTGGTGACGGTCTTAACTACGGTTTCCCGAAATGGCACGTGATCAGCATATCCATGTCCAAGTTCGGATCTGACCACGATTTTCTGGACAGGAACATAACGAGACGGCTGAACGCGCTTGCCTGTCGTTATGGCATAAATCTTGATGCGGACAGCTGCTCCGATGCGATATCATATTTGATAGAGGAGCTTTACGCCTCGAATAGAACCATTCCTCTGTATACCGATCAATATGATATTTTCCCTTATTGCGGACGGTACCGTGACTCCAGCAGATAAGAGCGTCCGTCCGATACCCCCGTTCGATTCCGTCTACCCTGACAATCGCCAGGTGGTGGTACTGATTGATGAGTACGACT
Organism: Deltaproteobacteria bacterium; assembly: GCA_031264045.1. Classification (GTDB taxonomy): domain Bacteria; phylum Desulfobacterota; class Desulfarculia; order Adiutricales; family Adiutricaceae; genus JAIRZX01. The sequence continues at coordinate 5,490 of JAISEQ010000179.1, read as the reverse complement.
TTGCTCCGATCAGCAATCTTGGAGACACTGTAAAGATTAACAAAGTTGAGAATATTTTAAATGATTTGATTCAAGCCAAAAAGATACCGATACGATGAAGCGCTTTCTTTTCATCATTGGCATTTCGAAATTTCGTGAATTGTCAATTGGTTTAGGCATGAATAACCTGATTGATATTACATATCTGTATTGTTATTCTAATGTTTGTGGTCTAACTGAATCTGATATTATCGACAAGTTACAAGAATATTTAGATGGTGTTGACAAATCAATGAATATGTGTGATGAAAGATCTAAAAAATTTACTGCTGAAGAAATTTTCAATAGCATTATAAACATGTATGACGGGTACAGTTGGGACGGAATAACAAAAAATTATCAACCCTTACTCGGCACTTTCATTATTAAAGACAAATAAATTAAGACCGTACTGGTACGCGACAGGTGGACATAATTAGCTGAAAAAATTGAAATTGATAAGCGATGATTATTTTAAAATTTTTGATAGAAATATCACTGTTTTAGAGATATAACCTATCTTGGAACTGCATAATCTGTCACCTCAAACTGCGTTGCTGAATACATGATATTTAACCATTAAAATGATCGAGGATTTTGTTGGGCATCCTCCTGCCAGCGGACTTATCGATGCAGGGACGCTGGATATTGATGAGCAGGAATTTTCATCAATTTACCATCTTCATATACCAAACCGGGAGGTTAGAATTCAATATTTACGGGAATATCTCAAAGGTTCAATATTCAATAAGTTATCCGAAACAGAAACAACCGATCTTTATAACAAATTTTTCATTCACCAGAATTTTTGCTTCGGGAGACGCGGAGAATTCCGAAATAGCACTGAAGCTGATCTTTTCAACGTACCCGTACTAAATTTATATACCTTTGGTAGCATATTACAAAACGATTATGGTGTCTGCCTTGTCTCTCGCTCATGGGACGGTGACTGCGGAGAGTAATACTTATGGCGCCATTATTGATATTTTTTAAGAACTGAATACCAATGTTGTCATCATTGTCGAAGTGAAATATCACTCTTTGGATGATGATTACGGCGGTGAAATCCAACCCAATTCGGTCCGGCAGGCCGCGTCAGCTTCATGCACAGCCGATGATGTTCGTCCCACTGCTCCTGATCTGTCGGGATCGACCGTATCGGGCAATTTGAAAAAAGCAGACGTAGCCGACACTAAAAAGACCGGAAAGAATTTGAACCGCCGACAGGCCGTGGCATTGCTCGATTCCGGGATAGCAAAGGCGTTCGAACAGATAGAAAACAGAGGATACGCCGACGAGTCCAAAGTCACGGGGAAAAACGTATGGCTCGCCGCTGTATCCATAGTCGGGAAAAAACATATCAAAATAAAATTTAAGCGGGCCTAGTCCTGTCCGGTCCGCATGAAATGGCAGGGATGCCTGCATATCATTCAGGATCAGGTCCGGGCGTTTGACGCTTTGGCGAAACGGTGGACCCGGAGGTCTGGCGGAGCGGGAGGCAAGGGCTATTCCTCACGCGGCGGGCGGAGGCAGAAGGCACGGCAGGCCCTGACCTGAACTGGCGTCCCGACCGGAACCTGAATTCTTCCGGTAGGATTGAAAGCCGGACGACAGCCTGGGCGTTCGAGCGGACATCCGGTCCGATGGGTTGGCGGGGTGGCAGACACCCGGTCCGGTCGGGCCGGTGGGGGGAGCAGACATCCGGTCCGGTAGGTGGTGCCTGAAGCGTAGCGAAATTGACGCGGCGGCTGATCACGGCCTCCTGCGGCGTTCCCTTCACATCCTCAAGCGGAGAGGGAACCCGCACTGGCGGCGGGGTTGCGGCTGAAGCCCTCTCCCGCTCTTTCTCTTTCTCTTCTCCCCTCCTGTCCGGACTAATCGCTCGATCTTCTCCGTTGAGTCGAGACCGTAATGGCTGGATTGAACGGTCCGTAACTGAAGCTTCTGGATACCTGCGGCTCGTTTCCGGCAGGGAAGGAGCTTTGGTATTCCACGACGTATTCGGGAATGTTGGAGGGAGGATTGTCGAAGACGAGAGTGAACGGTATCCAGCTCTCCGGCTGCACGTGGAAGTTGATGTTGTTCCCGCTCCCGTTGCGATCCAGCCTGATCAGGATCTGGTTCATCGCGAGAGTGTCAAGTTCCCTGTCGGTCAGGGTGTTGCCGGCAAACGCCTCAGTCTCGGCCACTACGGTGCCGTTGGAGTCCTTTAAGAACCCCTTCACTTTGATCAGGCTTCTTTCATGAGGGAAATTGTGTTTGACCATGCCAGAGATTACGAAGATGCTTCCTGCTTTCCGGTTGTTGTGGAAGCCGGCGGTGAGCTTGTCGGTGATGATCTCGGGCGCTTCAGGGAATTCGCCTCCGGCAGCCAGGCCGGAAGCCGCGTCCGGCCGCGGGGATGTTCCGGGAGTTCCGGAATAGTTTATCGAGAAGTAGATGGACAGCCCGGCGATCACGAGCGCGACGGCCGCGACGGGCAGCAGTGCCAGTCCCTTGCGGGCATCGGCGTCTATGAACCATGAAGGGATCTTGCGGAAATCGGGAGGCGGGCCGCCGTCTGCGGGGCGGTAGTTCCTCTTCGGCCCGCCCACCGTGGTCAGTGAGACCCACGTGATGCCCGGGTTCGGGTCGAGGCCTGAAAACTTGTCCGGACCGTTCCCGTCCGGGGAGTCATCGGCGGCGGGGCGCCGGGGAGAAAGCTCGAGGGGGTTCCCGCACCAGGGGCAGGACTCTGCGGTCTTCCCGAGGAGAACGTCTATGACGCCGCCGCAGGAAGTGCAGGTCAGATGGGATTCGTTGGACATACGTCGTTCCTTTTATAATTGGTAAACTGATTTTTTAAAATGGGTACCGGTCGCGTTTCAGGGCGGCCTGCGAGACCGCCGCGGGAGGTCAAGTCCGGCATTTGAACTCCGGCATGTCAGGAAAATGAACGGGGATTTCGGGAAACCGGCTTTCTTAGGCGGCGGAGCTTACGACAGCCGCGACGCGAATTGCTAAGCATGTGCTTGAGCGGATGCCGCTGCCGGTTTCCTTCTCTCCGCCGGGAGCTGGAGGCATGGGCGGCCGATGCCCGTTCCGGCGGGAGCCGTGAGGGCGGGAAGGGGGGATGCGGCCTCCCGCCACCGCCCGGGGAAGGCGCCGTGCATGGACGCGGCCCGCGTCAGGGACTCCGTGGCCAGTCGGGGGAAGGGCTTGGGCCGGGCGCGGCGTCCTCTTCGTCGAACGGGCAGTCGCTGGCGCGGGAACGCGGGCCGCCGATTCGCTGAAGGGAAGCAGTGCGCCTTGGATGACGGCAGGCCTCCCGCAGTTCCCCGTCCGGGCTCGCGGTGCAGACGTCCGTGACTTTCCGGCCGCTCCGGGAGTCCGGTTCCGGACTGCCGGGGGGCCCTGCAGGACGTGCGGTGCCCGTTTCCGGCATGCCCGCGAATCCGGGAAGGGCAGGAAGGCTGGGTACGGACGCGGCGCCCCGGTCAGGGAGGGGGCGGCTCCGGCTCCCAGGGGATCCTGATACGGCGTCCGTGATGCGGTGCCTGCTGGGTTCATGGGAGGCGGGCCCTCGACCTTAACGGTTCTCAGGCGAATCCTGAAGGTCAGTTCTTGAACTGCAGAGAATCAAAGTACGGCCTGCAGATCTTAGCGGTGTCGGGGTAGTCCCGCGCGGTCCCGCCCCAGCCGTCGGCAACTCGTTTCGGGAGCATGACGAAGCAGTTCATGAGCACGTGGCCGTCTTCGGCCGCCACGGAACGAGTTAAGCCGACAATCGAGTAGGGCTCGTCCAGTTCAAGGAGCGTTGCAGGCCCGGAAAAGAAAATGTCAGCGGCCTGGTGCCGCTGGTAGTCGAAAAAGTCCGCCCCTTCGTATGAGTCCTGCATCTTGTTTGCCATATCCTGGCCCAGGAACTCCCAGTAGGTTTTCAGGCCCTTGTCCTCCGCAACCTGCTTTTCCTGGGGCGTCCACCACCACCTGACGGTGGAAAGGGTCGTCACCGCGCCTGACTCCTTGTCCAGTAGGAAGTAGTCTCCGACCGAGAACCCGCCGCCGTTCGGGCCAGGATGGGAACCGTCGCCCTGCTGGGGCGGCTCCTGCTTCTGGAAGCCTGGCGGATAGCGGACGGTGAAAGCGGGCTTGAGGGCGGGAAAGTCCTTTTGAGTGTCTATCTCCAGCCAGTCGGGCTGGGCGGAAACCGGAACCGCCTGAGCCAGGGTCAAGGCCGCCGCCAGAAGGGTGATGACGGCCAGGACCTGATACCTGCATAGTTTGTTCATAAGCTTGACCTCGATTCAGGGGCTGAGGACAACACGATTCGGCGTCCGCTTCGGGGCGGGCGGAGCGGACCTTCAGGCGCGTCCGTAGGATGGACGAGCTTGGGAGCGACCGGTCGTCTGCATTGAGGAGCGGTGGGCGGGCGGCCGCAGGGGCCGCCGGGGCGTCCGGACCTCTGTGAGAATGCCCTTATTATGCCACATGCCGAGAAACAATAACAATGGAGCCATTTCTCGTTTTGACAGCATCAGTGTCGTGACCTATCGGGCACTCCATCCGTCTTGACAGGTCTCCGGAAATACGGGGTAGCGGATTCCTGAGGCGGTCCGTCCCAAGGGATCGTACAGTGATCACGGGGGTTCCGGACACGGAGTCCGCCCGTGCCCGCTCCCCGGGGTTTGCCTGCGGCGGACATGCAGGTTGGCGGGCTCGGGGGGAGGATAGGGTCTGTCCGCTGGAATGGAACATTGATGTATATCTCGGATGTATATCTCGAAATTGCACACTATATATCTGATATTATCAGGAATGCAGTATAAGTTTCATATCATAAAATAATATGTTTAAATTAAATTATGCATATAAAATTTTTATAAAATCAAAATTTAATAAAAAATAAATATATATGGTAAATAACAAATGAAATAATTATGTTAATTAATAAAAAATTATAACTTACTAAATATAAAATCTCTTTTATCAAACTATATTTAATTTATTTAATAAAATTATTATATATTGCATAAATTTTAAGTTTGCGTTCTTCAGTCAGAGGTTCATGGAAGGCAAGGGGATAAGTGAATGGGTGCCAGATATTGGGGGGGTGACTGACTGATCACCATTTTCTGTCGCCGTCGATCATCCGTTTCTTCATCGGAAATCCTTAGGCGACTTATGGCGGCGGCGTCATACATGTCGTGTTCCAAGCGTCGCGGCCCTGCGAGATGCTTTGTCGACAGGGGGGTGCCGGGGAGGCACAAAAAAACGCAATTTCTATTTCAGATTTTTGCCATTTGCCCCTTGCCGTTTCAAAACACGGTGTTTATAATTATAAAATCGCTGTTTTTGTACGTCAGAAGTAGCCTCCGGCTTGTCGGCTCTTCCGAATGTCGGCTGCCTGAGGTAGACCCCGCAAACTCCGACACCGCATTTAGCGGCCCCGGCAGTGAAGGGGATGTTCCGGGCTTTCGCGGGGCCGGGAGA
>JAISEQ010000118.1 GCA_031264045.1 Deltaproteobacteria bacterium | reverse complement strand
GGCGACGGTCCGGACGGGCTCCGGGCCCGGACAGCGGCCGGCGCCGCCTGAAACGGTTCCGCCCCGGCGGGGGAGCTTTCAGGGCGGGATTCCCGGAACAGGCCGCGGAATCGCTTTCGAGAGACTTGGGGCCGTGCCGTCCCGGCCGCTCCCGGCCGCGGGCCGCCTCCGGGCGGGGAAGCGGGGGGCCGGGGCGCGCCCGTCCGGGGACGCGGGGATCGGGAGCGGCCCGCGCGGGGGGGGGCGGCGCGGATCCGGGCGACGTCCCGCAGCGCCGCCGGGAAACGCCTAGGGGACGTACAGGTTCACGTGGGAGGGCCCCGGATCCGGGTCGCGGTCGAGCCCCTGGTAGAGCGGATCCCTGTAGCGGGCGTAGGAGAGCGTGTCGTCCACCTGCCACTGCAGGGTGTCGCCGCCGGCGTCCATGCTGACGGACAGCACCGCCGGGAAGTCCGCCACCACGTCGCCCGCGGCCAGGGCCGACTCGTCGTAGACCGCGACGGGGCGGTAGACCACCTCCAGGGCGCCCGAGGGGCCGGTCACCGCCGTGCCGTCGGCGGGGGCCAGAAGGCGCGCCGGCGCCGAGACGCTTATCCGCACCCGCCTTCCGGAGAGCGGGCGGAAGGCGCGCTGGTCCTCGAAGACGAGGACGAGACGCCTCTCCGGGAAGTCGGCGGCCAGCGGCTCGGGGGGGCCGGCGGGCACCGCCGCCACGCAGCCCGCGGCGGCCGCGAGGGCCAGCGCGGCCAGGGCCCGGATGCCGCCGGTCCCGGCACGGATCCGCCGGGGGCGGCGCCGCCCGGTCATTCGTCGGAGGCCCGGGCGGCGGACGCGCCGAAGCCGGAGCGGTTGCGGCGCCCCCCCCGGGACTTGCGGCCGAACACTGGCTTCCTGACGGGGGGGCCGGACCAGGGCGAGCGCATCCTGCCGTTCTCCTCCTCGTCGTCGGAGCGCTTCATGACCTGGCCGGGCTTCAGGATCTCGTGCTCCGGGGCGCGCTTCTCCTGGGTAATCTCGAACTGGGCGGGGGCGAACGAGGGATCCCCGCTTATGACCACCTTCGTCTTGTGGCGCTCCTCCATGGAGCTGAGATCGCCGCGCTTGTAGTTCAGGAGGTAGTCCGCCACGTCCCTGTTGAGCTTGGCCCTGAGTATGCCCTGGGAGCCCTTCATGGAGAGGATCAGGGCCGCCTGGCGCAGGAAGGCCAGGGAGGCGCTCTCCGGGGTGTAGACCTGGCCCTTGCCCTTGCAGTGGGGGCAGACGGTGTAGATGCCGGCCTCTATCGGGGGCCTCAGGCGCTGGCGGGTGAGCTCCAGGAGCCCGAACTTGGAGATGGTCCCGAAGTCCATCTTGGCCTTGTCGGTGCGGGCGGAGTCCCGGAAGCGGCGCTCCACCTCCCGGCGGTGCTTCTCCTCGCGCATGTCGATGAAGTCCACCACCACGACCCCTCCCAGGTCCCGGAGCCGGAGCTGGCGGGCGACCTCCTCCGCGGCCTCGAGGTTGGTCATGTAGGCGGTGTCCTCGAGGGAGCCCTCGCGGGTGCCCTTGCCGGAGTTGACGTCTATGGACACCAGGGCCTCGGTGGGGCTTATGACTATTGATCCGCCGCTCTTGAGCCTCACCGAGGGGGTATGCACGGTCTCCAGCTGCTGCTCCAGCTGGTGGCGGGAGAAGATGGGCCTCTTCTCGGTGTGGAGCTTCACCTTGCCCTCCTGGCCGGGGGCGATGCTCCTTATGTAGTCCTGGACGGACCTGAACGTCTCGGGCTCGTCCACCAGGATCTCCGTGCAGTCGGAGGTGTAGTGGTCCCGGAGGATCTTGATGGCCAGATCGTGCTCGCGGTAGATGAGGGAGGGCGCGTAGGCCTGCTGGCTCTGGCGGCGGATGTCCTCCCAGAGCCCGTAGACCTGGTAGAGGTCCTCGGCCAGCTCCTCCTTGGTGCGGTTCTCGGCCACGGTGCGGATGATGTAGCCGCACCCCTCGGGCACGGGGAGGCTCTCGGATATGCCCCGGAGCCTCGTGCGCTCCTTCTCGTTGAAGATTTTGCGGCTCACCCCCACGTGGGCCCTGCCGGGGGTGAGCACCACGAAGCGTCCGGCCAGGGATATGAAGGTGGTCAGGGCGGCCCCCTTGATGGCGGAGGGCTCCTTTATGACCTGGACCAGGAGGGTCTGGTTCTTCTTCATGATCTTGCGGACGTCGGGGTTCCGGCCGGGAGGGGAATCGTCCATGAAGTATTCCGGGTGGATGTCGGCCAGCTGCAGGAAGCCGTTGCGCTCCGTCCCGAAGTTCACGAAAACCGCCTGGAGGGCGGGCTCTATGTTGTGGATGACGCCCTTGAAGACGTTGTTCAGTCCGAACTGCTTCAGGGACGAGTCCGTGTAGTATTCCTGGAGCGCCCCTCTGGCGTCCAGCATGGCCACCCGGCACTCTTCCGGGTCGGCCGCGTTTATGAGGATTTTGTCCACCAATCTCTCCTTGGCAGGGTGGTTCGCGCTTTCCCGCCGGGCGCGGGCTCCGGGACCCGGCGGACAGGAGTCCGGGGTCCTGGAGGCTGGAGGCTGCCCGCGCGGCGGGGTCTGCGGCGCTGGGGCGCGACCGGCGGCCTGAAGCCGCCGGGACGCGAGATCCGGGGGGGGTCCGGAAGGCCCGGCCTCCCCAGCGGGGGGAGGACGGGGGCCGGGTGATTCGTCGGCGCGGCCGGCGGCCTGAAGCCGCCGGGACGCGAGATCCGG
>JAISEQ010000529.1 GCA_031264045.1 Deltaproteobacteria bacterium | reverse complement strand
CGATCGCCGGATCTCTTCTCCTGCTCCTCCTGTTCCTCCTCGTACGGCATCTCCTGGACAGCTCTCCCGCCCCGGCACCCCGGGCGGCGGGGGAGGGACTCGTCATTCCGGAGAACGCCGGCGAGGCGGGCTTCGGGTTCCTGGAAGGTTGCTGGCAGTCCGGCGGGGGCATCGTAAACCAGAAGACCCAGCTGCCCGTCGTCTACGTCCACTGCTTCGGCCCGGACGGCACGGCCCAGGTGACCATAGACCAGAAGACCGGGGACGGCTTGCACCTGGACACCTGCGTGTCCACCGCCGCCGCCTCCGTAGAGGGCGGCGTCCTGTACATCCGGGGCCATCCCTCGGGCCATGTCTGCGTCAACAATCCCGAAGAGACCTACGGCCCCACCACCGTCGTCTGTCGCGGTGGGGGCGAGGGCGGTCGGGCGGACTGCGTCATAGAGGGGAGCACCGTGAGGCCCATAGACACTCCCTTCACACGTCTTCCCGGCGGATACAGGCCCGGGGGCTCCTCTCTCCGGGAAGGGCAGTAGGTACAGGCGCATGGCGTACGAGCCGCTCGAGGGCGGGCCCATCGCCGGGTCCTGCCAGACGGGGAGGAGCCGCCCGCCCCGCGCGGCGGGCTCCGCGGCAAGCCAGTCTGCCTGCGCGCCCCGCGCGCGGCGGGAAGGGCCTGTGTCCTCGGATGCCGCCCCCCGGCCCGCCGCGGAAGGCGAACCCCGGCGCATTCCGGAAAGTGCCCAGCGGCTTGCCTCGGAAGGTGGCCAGCGGCATGCCGGGGAAGGTGACCAATGGCCTACCAGCTGATACTCGCGACCCTCATCTCCGAATTCTACCCGGAGTCCGTGGGGGGCGTCACTCCCGTCATGAGCCACGGCCTCCTCTCCGGGCTCCTGGCCTCCGAAATCTCCAGAGATGCGGCGCTCTTTCTGGCGGAGCCGTCAGTGAAGGTGCGCCTGGGACGCATCGACTGGCTCACGCCCCTCCCGGGCGAGGTGCGGGACCTCGCGGCTCTCGCCGGCGCCGAAAGGGACGCGGCGGAGGACGGGCTGTGCCTGATGGCGGGCGGTTTCGCAGCCCTGGGGGCGCGGCTCACCGGAGCCGAGTCGGGAGAGCGGAGGCTAGCCGGAAAGCTCATCGCGCGTCTGGCCGTGGAGGCGGCGTCCTGCGCCGTCGGTATCGGGGGGGCTCGCAGGGTCATGGTCGTGGGCGGCGTCCCCGTCCTGGCGGGCTGGGGCCTCGGAACCTCTGCGGCGGCAGGGGCCGGGGCTCCGGGCGGGCACGAGCTCACCGAGGAGGAGTTGAGGCTGGTGGGCCGGATCCTGGCGGGCGAGAGGCCCCGCGACTTCATCCCGCGAACCCCCGGGGCGATGTCGGCGGCGGATGCCGCGCCCGCGCCGGATCCCGGACCGGCGCTCCCGGAACCGGTCCTGATAGGGCCGGCGGCCGACGGGCCGGAAGCGGCCGCGCCCCGTAGGCCCCGGAACTGGCCCAAGGCTCTTCTGGCGGCACTTCTGGCCTTCCTCCTGGCTGTCCTGGCGGTCCTCCTCCTGGACCGGGACTTCAGAGGCGTTGCGGCGCGGGCTGGCGCGCCCGAGAATCGGCTCCCCGATGAGAGCCTCGAACCCGGCCTCCGCTCTGAGCTTGACGGCCTCAGGGCCCTCTACGCTGCGGCGCTGGCCGGCTGCCTGGCGGGTGACAGGCCGGGCCGTGGTCCGGTTCCCGGAAGCCTGGGAGCTCCCGTGCCGGAAGCCCGCGACGGTCCGGGCGGAAGTCCCTCGGCACCCGCCCCCGGCTACGAGCTGACGTTGCCCGGCGATACGGAAGATCTGGCCTTCCTTAACGGCTGCTGGAAGTCGGACGCGGGTCTGCATTCCTTCCCGGAACATCTTCCGTTCCACTATGTCTACTGCTTCTCCGAAGGGTCGGGAACGGCCCGGGTGCTTCTGGAGGAGACGGCGGCGGACGGCACCAGGGCCAGGACCTGCGCCGCCGAGGGAACCGCTTCAATCGAGGACGGGATCCTCGTCATCCTCGACGACGGGCCCAAGTGCGACAGCGGCAGCAACTTCAAGCCGGTCCGCGTGGAATGCGTCCCCGGCGGGGGAGGGGCGGCAGACTGCATGTATTACGGGGGCCGGAATCCGTCGAGGACGCGTTTCACCTATGTGGGAAACGGGAGATGATCGCTCGATATGCGGACAATGTTTTTTCCCGCCGCTGGCGGTAATTTCCCCGAGCCCGGAGGAACGCGTTTAAGTATTACCGCACGCCAGAGAATTTTGCGGCATGCCTCCGGAACCGTAGTTTTGCCGTCTTCGAGTCATAAGCGCGGCTTGCGTCTTGACGGCCCAAATCCCGGCGTGCCGCGCGGGTGTCGGCTCCGGGAACAGCCGTACGTCCTGCGGAACCAGGTACGGAAGACCGTGTCCCGATGCGTTTCCGGCGCACCATAGCAGCGCCGCAGGTCACATCGGGTCGGCTGGTGTCCATTCCCAGATTCCCCAGATTTTCCCGATTTACAAGATTTCCCAGATTCCCCCGATTTCTCTGATTTTCCCTATTTTCCAGACTACCCCGATTCCATGCCGGGCCGCAGACGGACTGGGTTTCAAATCCTCCGCGTTCCGGTACAGCATTTCCCGCGTTTTCCCGCTCAAAATCACAGTTTAGACGACATCTGATTTGTTTCGCATGTGGCATCCAAATTATGATATGTTGAAAAATATTTGATTGCATGCAAATTGATAATCAGTAATAATTTATCATATTCAATACAGAGCATAGGAGATGATTATAATTGCTATTGTTTAAAATGGTTGTATTCTGCCATTATATGGCAAATCGGTATCCGCAGAATAACTGTTAGTGTTTCGCAGAAGCGCGGACGTCAGATATACGAGCCAATGGAACTTTCCAATGGAACTTTGATTCAGCTGCAAAAAGCCCACCTTTGGCCTTTTGGAGACCATTGTGCGTGCGCAAGGGAAGCTAGAATTGGCGAGAATTTGGCTTAAACTCATGGAGTTTCATTCAGAAAACTCTTAACGTTCACACTCACGTTGGAAAGGGAGGGTTTTTTTGCAGTTGAATCAACTTTGAATCTGTCAGTTGAGCTTTGTGTACAACAGCATTGAGCATGGCGGCGATTGACTGCAGCGTTCTTCTGTTCGACAACATGGGTCTAGAGATAGGTCATTTACAGGATCTCAGCATTTCAGCTGGAATTCGTTCAAGTATCTGATAGCTTTTATGGGACGGAGAGGCATGTGGAGTTTGTGGAGTTTGTGGAGTTCGTGGAGTTTGTGGAGTTCGTGAGCAAGTTCAGTCGGTTATTCATGCTGGCGTGAAATTTCTATTGGCATCGAGGTTTTGGGGAAAATCCATCGTTGGTTTCAACAAATTCCATATCGAAAGGTAATATTCAAACGTCCTGAACATGAGGAAGCGGATAGGATACTTGTTTTGAAATTCACAGACGAACTTTAAGAATATGTGAACTATGTCTGGATGGGTCGAATACGGCATCTGTCGGACTTGTCGGGCAGGGTTCGGTCGGGGTTCGACGCAGGCGGGGAGGATTCCAGCTCCCTATCGATGATTCTGAGATGTGTTCATTAGCCCATGCACCATCCTGGACACCTGGCCGGGAAGTCTCGCGTCTGCTCGAGCGTCCTGGAGCGGCTGGAAGTTGGCTCGATCCAGTAGCCTGGGGTCAGGAGGCGGGTCTCTGAAGTCTCGAGATATTCTCCCGCATTACCACAACCGATACCTTAAATTTACCAAGTATGGTTACTACCCTATCAAACAATTTTCTATACTGTAAAATTTTTCCTATCTTGTCTAATTTGTTCCCATTCTGTCTAACTTTTGACCTATATCATCTAGTATTTTGGACATTTTATCAAGAGAGTTAGTGATGAACCATGTGCCCAGAGCAACTAATATGGCCAAAGTTGCAACGATTATGCCGATAAAAAACTTGTAATAAAAAGGAACTCCGGATAACGTTGCCGATGTCCCAGTATTCGAGAGTGCCTTCACAACCGCAACTGGCGGGACCGGGGATACCGCGAACCGGTCTGGTATGGCGAATAAATATGCCATTTAAAGCGCTATCTCTGAAACAATTACAAATATGCCAATTATGCCAATGAGCCTAACTATGGAATTGAGCACACTGGACATCGTCCTCGGATACGCAACTTGAGCGGGACCCTGCCTTGCCGAGGAGCCCTGGCCAGCTGGAGCCTTGTCCTCATGAGCTTCGGAAAGGGGATTTCGCATACGTTACCTAATCGTCTTTGGACTCCGGGTCCTTAAGGGGAGTTGCGTTCGGCGGAAACAAAGCTTTCGCAGGCCTGTCGGAAGCAGGAACGCGGGGTGCTCCAAGGGCAACGGTTTTGTCATCCGTCATCGAATCCGTAACATCAGTCCGCATATCATGACAAAATGGCCGACCGCGCAATATGCATTTGTCCTTCCCTTTGGCCGTCATATTATCCGGATGTCGCCTGCCTCGAAGACATCAGAAGGATTACCGGCCCGCCCGGCACGATTGACGCAAGCGAACTGGCGTCCCGGGGCGGACCGTGAGTTCACGGTCAGTGCCATTTCAACACGACAGGAGTGGGTCAAACATTTGCGGCATTGCCGGGAACTGACGGGCTGCCGCTGCGGCCGCATGAACTCCGTTCTGCGGAGTTGAAGTCTTTTGACAAAATTTTTAACTACTTCGCCCCGAGCGGACACCGATTCTTCTCCAGGTTCGGGCCTGGAAAAGGGAGCGGTCCGCGCACGAAATTTTAATGGTTCAGGCGATACGGCACTTTCCGTAGGCGGCGATGGCACATGATGCCGGAGCGCTGCGCCCTCCGTTTCGTTTCCTCCGGCGCCACCTCCCGGAAGACAGCTCCCGACCCCGGAGCACCTTCCCCGACGGCCGGGACGGACCCGGACGCCTCCCGCGCCTAGCTCCCCCCTTCCGCTCCCCCGGCAGGCCCCGGGAGGACGGGACTTCAAGTCACCGGCGTTTTGGTGTAACATTTCCGGCGTCCCCCGTGCGGCACGATGAAGCCAGCTCCCGCGAGGCATGACGGTGCCGGAAAGGTCCCTCCTTGGCATATCAGACAATCCTCACCACCAGCCTGTCCGAACACTTCCCCGAGTCCGTCGGCGGCGTGAAGGCCATATCGACCCACGGGCTCCTCTCCAGGCTCATAGAGGCGGAGCTGTCGCCTCAGGCGGCCATGTTCCTGGCGGAGCCCATGGTGAAGGACCGCGAGGGCCGCATCGACTGGCTCACCCAGCTGGAAGGGATTCCGGTCGAGCTCTCCATGCTGTCGGGCGAGGAGCGGGAAGCGGCCGAGGACGTCCTGAGCCTGCGGGCGGGAGAGCTTGCCGGCTTGGGCGCGAGGCTCACCGGCGCGGCTTCCGGGGAGAGGAAGCTCGCGGGAAGGCTCATAACGCTTCTTGCCTCCCAGGCGGCCACCGTCACCGGGGGTCCGGGAGGCGCCGCAAGGGTCATGGTGGTGGGCGGCGTCCCTGTCATCGCCGGATGGGGGCTCTCGGCGGTCGAGGCCGCGGCGGCACGGGCGGGCCACTCCCTTTCGGAGGGCCGGTCGGCAACGGCGCTCCGGAACCCGGCTCCGCATTCCGCCGCGGCGGCGTCCGCCCTCCTTCCCGGCGGACCCCCACTTTCCGGGTACCCTCCTCCCGGCCCCAGTGGCCCGGCACCTTACGGGGACGGAGCGGCCTTCGGGGGGTCCGGCCCCCCCGCCCGTGAATCTCCGGCCGTCCCCTCCTCCGGCTCCCTGAACTGGCTGAAGGCGCTTGCGGCCGCGCTGGCCGTCTTCCTCCTGGCCCTCCTGGCCGTCCTCCTCGCCGCCCCGGACTTCCGCCGCGCGGCCGTGAGGGCGGCAGGGGAGCCCGTCGCGCTCCCGGACGCATCCCTCGAGCCCGGCCTCCGCAGGGAGCTCGGCGGGCTTCAGGACCGCTACCGCCAGACGCTCCTGGCCTGCCGTCCGCCTGAGGAGACGCCCCCGCCCCCCCCTCCAGGGCCGGCCATCCCCGAGACGGAGCTGGTCATCCCGCCCCCGCCTCCCCCTCCGCCTCCGGAGCCCGAGCCGGAACCCGCGCCTGCCGCCCCACCCGGGCCGGCCAGGCCCGAGGCGGACTCGGAACTCAGGATTCCCGAGGACGGGGATCTGGCCTTCCTGGAAGGGTGCTGGAAGTCCGACGCTGGGTTGGTCTCCGAACCCGGGAACCATCCGGTATGGTACATCTACTGCTTCGACGGGTCGCAGGGCCGCGCCTCGGTGAGGGTCGACGAGCAGAGGGGCGGCAGGACCAGGGCCTGCCGGACCACCGGACGCGCGAGGATGGACGGCAAGTCCCTCGTCATCCAGGACCAGGGAGCGAGGTGCAACAGCACCAGGCGCTTCTCCCCGACGAAGGTCGTATGCTCCCCCGGCAAGGGAGGGGCCGCGAACTGCACCGTCCAGAGCAGGAACAAGAAGAAGCTCACCACCCGCTTCACATACATGGGTAAGAGCTGAGGAGGGGGGAAGCCCCTCAGCGGGGCCGCCCTCCCGGGCACCTTTCTCGGCCCTCACATCCTGCCGGTCCTGACCTCACAACATCCCGGACGGCTCCTTCCCGGACCGCCCCTCGCCGGACGCCTCCTCACAGGACGGCTCCTTCCCGGACCGCCCCTCGCCGGACGCCTCCTCCCCGAACTGCCCCTCCCCGGACGCCTTTTCCCCGGACTGCCCCTCCCCCCCGGACCTCTCGCGTCCCCCGCGCCCTGCCCGGACGGGACCGGAAGACCGACTTCATGGCCTACCAGCTTCTGATGAGAACCAGCTTCTCCGAGTACTTCCCGGAGTCCGTGGGCGGCGTGAGGATAACCTCCTGCCACGCGCTCATAACGAATCTCCTGAGGGAGGAGCTCTCGGAGGAGGCCGCGGGCATCCTGGCCGATCCCGTCGTCAGGGAACGCTCCAACCTCATCGAGTGGCTCACCCACCTTGAGGGGGTCCCGGTCGAACTGGGCATGCTCTCGGGAGCTGACCGGGAAGCGGCGGCGGACGCGCTATGCCTCCGGGCGGGGGAGCTCGCGGCCCTGGGGGCCAGGCTCACGGGCTCCCGTTCCGAGCAGAGGAGGCTCGCGGGAAGGCTCGTCTCCAGGCTGTCCATGGAGGCCGCGGCCGCGGCGGAAGCCACGGGCGGCGCGCGGAGGGTCTTCGTCATATCCGGCCGCCCGGTCCTGGCGGGCTGGGGGATGTCCGTCGCCTCGGCGGACGTAGGGGGGGAACCTCTCAGCCGCCACGAGCTGACGGAGAAGGAAAGGAGGGCGATCGACCGCATTCTGGCGGGCGGGAGGGCCGTGGACCCGGCTCCTTCAGGGGGACGGGCCGGGTCCGCCCGGGGCCTGGCCCCCGCGCCGGGCCCGGCTCCCCTTCAGGGATATCCGCCGCGACCCGGATGGCCGTCCCCCCGGATCCCGGCTGCCGCCTCCGGGGGAGGCGGTTTCTGGAGGGCGCTCCTTGCGGCCCTGGGGGCGGTTCTCCTGCTTTTCTTCCTCGCGTTTCTCGTCTTCGGGGACGCGAGGCGCAGGCTCATGGCCCCTCCCCTGGCCCTTCCCGACAGCGGGAGGGAGGACCGGCTGCACAGGGAGCTCCGCGAGCTACGGAACCTCTACGGTGCGCGGATGGCCGTCTGCCGCCCTGCGGAGCCAGACCGCGAGCCCGAGCGGCTCCAGGGGATCCCCGAGGGAGTCCCGCCTCCGCCCCCTCCTCCGGAGGAGGAGCCGGTCTTCGTGGAGGGCTGCTGGAGATCCGAGCGCGGGCTTGCGGGCACGGCGGCCGGGAAGGACATCCTGTACAGCTTCTGCTATTCGAAGGAAGGGAAGGCCGATGTGCGGGTGGAGGTCATGGACTCCACCGGTAATAAGAGGGCCTTCTACTGCCCGGCCAGCGCGCGGGCGGGTACGTCCGGTGGCAAGCTCACCGTGGACGACACGGGAGCCAAGTGTCCGGCGGACGAGCCCGACTTCGCCGAGACGAGGGTGGTCTGCGAGCCGGACGGAGAGAAGTCGCTCCGGTGCGTGGTGAAGAGCAGGGATGGGGAGGAGCTCCCCCAGAAGTTCATCTATCTGGGCGAGAAGCGGTAGCCCGAGTCCTGTGCCTGCGGTCGCCTCGGTGCCCGGCTTTCAGGGCCTGGCCGACGGCCGGATCAGGGGAGCCGGCAGTCGCCCGGGATCCCGACGGGGCTCTGGAGCCCTGAGGTTTCCGGACGGGGGGCTGCAGCCGGGAGGGTTTCGTCGGGGGCTCTGAAGCCCTGAGGTTTCCGGTCGGGGCGCTGTGGCCGGGAGGGCTCCGGAAGGGGTGCTGAAACGAGGAGGTTTCCGGCCGGGATGTATTGATTCGTCTGCGGGACGGCATCAGGGTGAAGGTCTCGGTTCAGCCGCCAGAAGAAGTCCTCTCCGAGCCTGCCGGGGACGGGAGCCGGCCAGGAAAAGCTTTGCCGTGTACGGTTACCCCCGTCATGCCGCCGTTGACCGGTGCCTCCCGGGAGCGCCGGTTGCCGGAACGGGACTGTTCCGCGCGTCCTCCACCCGTGGCACCGCGTCAGGGGAGGGGCGTCCGGGTTGCTGTTATTGGGAAGTCCTGCTTCGGAAGTCACTTCTGGGGAATTCGGAAATTTGGAAATAACCCCGATGGAACTGGGCCTTGTGTTCATGTTATAATATAATAACAGGCGCTTGTATCGAGGGGAGGGAGGGGTTCGAGCGAATCCATCCGTGCGCCACCCCGCCGCGTCATCGCTGCGTCCGCGCGAGGAAGAACAAGAGCTGTACCTTTCGGCTCAGGGAGTTTCCGGATTGGCTCACGGGATTCGGGATGCCCGGCTCTTCGGGGCACCTGCTCGAGAGCTTGGCGCCTGGTGACCTCTGTCGGCCGTATGTCTGCGGACGGAATGGATCGCGGTTGAACGAACGGAGGCAAGGGAGGAATGAACATTTTGCTAATTTGAAGCCTGCGGGAAAATAATTTTCCGGTGGCGGCCATTCCGCCCGCCGCTCTTCACAGCCCGCGCTGAAATCTTGCGGCCATGCCGTAGCTCGTATGCCCGCCTAGCGGGGGCTGCTCCCCGGAGGACCCGACCTCAGGGGGACTTCTCGGGATGAGAAGCAAAGGCGGAGCGGTTGCGGGAGATATGGCGGCGGCGGGGCCGGGAGGGCGGCGAGCGGGAGATAGCGCTCCACGGACCGGGAACGGTTCGCTGTCCCGTTCCAGGAAGGGTCGTTAAGACGGAGGTTGAAGATGAACCGCGCACGGAACCGGCGGAGCCCTGTTGCCGGAGTTTCCGGTCGGTTCCGGACGATGACCAGGAACGGAGGATGACGTGAAGGAAAACCTTACGGTTGACGAGATGAAGAAGCTGGCCCGCTTCGGGTGCCTCGCTCCCGGGGACGCCCGCTGGGAGATGTCAAGCAGTACCGGATGGAGCGTTGCGCATGTCGCCGCGGAAGAGGGACGCCTTCCGTTCGGATTCGGCCGCTGGGAGATGGCGAACAATACCGGCTGGACCGTCCTCCATCAGGCCGCGAAAACTGGGTATCTGCCCCCGGGCTTCGACCGCTGGGAACTGGCCGACAGGGACGGCTGGACTGTGGCCCACATGGCCGCGAAATCGGGCTATCTCCCACCGGGCTTCGAACGCTGGGAGCTGGCAGACCGGAAGGGGTGGACAGTGGCCCATATCGCCGCGCGCTATGGCCGTCTGCCCCCCGGCTTCGACCGCTGGGAACTGGCCGATCATGACGGCTGGACAGTAGCGCATTCCGCCGCGCAGGAAGGCCGTCTGCCTTACGGCTTTGACCGCTGGGAGATGGCAGACAGGAAGAGATGGAGCGTGGCCCATTCGGCGGCAATGTGGGGTCCCCTCCCCGAGGGATTCGGCCGCTGGGCTCTAAGCGACAGGACGGGATGGAGCGTGGCCCACTCTGCGGCCGGAAAGGGACACCTCCCGAAAGGCTTCGACCGCTGGGAACTGGCTGACAGTGACGGCTGGACTGTTGCACATGCGGCGGCCATGAAGGGAAAGTTACCTGAAGGCTTCGATCTCTGGGGGATTGCCGATCCGAAAGGCTCCACCGTCTGGCACGCCGCGGCTTACTCCGGCTTTCTTCCGGCGGGATTCGACCGTTGGGAGCTGGCAAACCGAAATGGCCGGACGGTGGCCCACTGGGCGGCACAGGGAGGTCATCTTCCGGATGACTTCATGAGGTGGGATCTCGCGGACGGAAACGGATGGACAGTGTTCGATGCGGCTCTTCCGAAGCTGAAATTTCCGCCGGCGCTCTCAAGATCCGAGATGCTCGAGGCGGTGGGGTACATGGCCGTCGAGATGATGGAGAAAAAGGGCTACGTGTTCCTGAAGCGGTGACCGCGAGGGGGTCCCGGCCTCGTCCCTCACCGTATCGGCGGCACCTTCCCGTCTGCGGGCCTGACGCGGAAGCTCCGGACCGCACCGACCAGCTGCCCGCCGTTTCCGGCTGTAGCTGCGGGGTTATCGGCTCAGGCATCCGGTGCGGTAGATTCAGTGCCCGGTCCGGGGGCTCTGGCCGGCGGGTGACATTTCCTCTCGATGGCAGGACCCCGCATCGTCGGGGGGCCGTCCGGAAGGGAGGCACGGGGCAGGCTCTTAACTTATCCTCCCGTTCGGGTAGGTGGCGCGGGTATCCGTCCGTTCTGGAAGGGGGCGCGAGCGTTTCCGGGGGGAAGGGCGGTTCCCCGATTTTCCTCTTGCTTTCGGTGTCAGGATGACGGAAACTTCCGTGACGGACGGTCGCGCCCGTCTTTCCCCCGGACCGTTCCGGCCACGGCCTGTTGGCCTTGGAGGGGGGGACTGTGCGGGGGAGCCCGAGAGGCCAGGGGCTGTCGGTCCAGCCTGCGGGCCTGATCGGTTCGGAACCGGTTCTGACCGTTCGAAGCCCGCCCCGAGAGGACGGGACTGCGGGACTCGGGGCGGGAACGCCCGTGACGGTGCAGGAGACAGGAGACAGGAGGAAGCCGAAGGACATGCCGAAAAGGATCGCTACAAAGGAGATAAAGAGGCTCGCCAGGGTCGGCGGGTTTGTTCGCGGGGATTCCCGCTGGAAGCTCTCAAACGCCGGGGGATGGAGCGTCGCCCATCAGGCGGCGGAGGAGGGGCTCCTTCCGGAAGGTTTCGGCGGATGGGACATTGCAGACGATAACGGCTGGAGCGTCGCCCACGTTGCGGTCTGCAGGGCACCCCTCCCGAAGGACTTCTCGGCCTGGGACATGGCCGATTGCAGCGGACGGACCGTGGCCCACGCGGCGGCGGCCGCAGGACACCTTCCCGACGGGTTCGCGCTCTGGGATCTGGCCGATGAGGAAGGCATCACAGTGGCCCACTTCGCCGCCCATCACGGGACTCTTCCCGAGGGCTTCAGCCGATGGGAGATTCATGACGGGTGGTCCTTCATGACGGTAGCCCACACGGCGGCCGAGGAGGGCCACCTCCCGCAGGATTTCAACAGCTGGGATCTGTGCGGCCTCTACGGAGAAACCGTGGCCCATACCGCGGCGAGGTTCGGCCATCTGCCGGATGGCTTCGGGGACTGGATGCTGACCGATAACTATGGACTCACCGTCGCACACGTGGCCGCGCGGAAGGGCCTGCTCCCTCCGGGCTTCGACATGTGGGAACTGGCCGATGAATGGGGCATCACCGTCGCCCATGTGGCCGCGCGGAAGGGCCTGCTCCCTCCGGGCTTCGACATGTGGGAACTGGCTGACCACAAAGGTACGACTGTCGCCCACTCGGCCGCGCTGAAGAGGCACCTGCCTGCCGGCTTCGACGGCTGGTCCATGGAAGACTTCAAGGGCGTGACCGTATGGCACGCGGCCGCGCGGGGCGGCTGCCTGCCTCCCGATTTCAACGACTGGGAGCTTCGGGACCGTCGCGGTCGTACCGTGTACCACTTTGCGGCCAGGGGCGGGCATCTGCCGGAGGGTTTCGACCGGTGGGAGCTTAAGGATAGCGGCGGCCGTACCGTGTACCACTTTGCGGCCAGGGGCGGGCATCTGCCGGACGGTTTCGACCGGTGGGAGCTCATGGACGGAAAGGGCGCGACGGTGGCTCACCACGCTCTCCTATCGAAGCGCGGCCTGCCCGCTGATTTCGACCGGTGGACTCTGGTGGACGGCAACGGGAACTCCGTCCTGGACGAGGCCCTGGATATGGGTATGCTGCCGAAAGGCCTCAACAGAAATGAGATGCTGAAGGCGGTAGCTATCAGGAAAGTCAGGAGGATGGAGCGGGATGGATACGATTTCAAATAGGACGCTGTAGGGGCGCTCTTGCCGTGCGCCGCTGAACATGTTGCCCTTGACGCCCGGCTATGCCGGGGCGTCTCCCCGTGCCGATGTCGGACGAACGCATCCCGGGCGGATGCACCCTGAAGAAAGCCAGATTGGGGGCTGATGGCGTGAGCGGATGGGATGTGTCGGCTGATCCGGCTTCCTTCTGGGCACTGAGCTCAGTCAGAGACAGGTGGGAAATCTTTTACCCGTTACCGTCAATGAGAGCGGGAAAGCGGCAGGATGAGCTCGCGCCAGGCGGATCCGCGAAGCGTTCATCTGCATGCTGATTCGGTCATGAGCTGGTGAATAATTATCAATTGAATTTGGTCAGCATGATCCATCTTTATGATTAGTCATCATAGTGAATATCGATACTCACGGCTTAAACGTCTACGAAACGACTCACGGCTTAAACGTCTACGAAACGTACTGCCACATCGGTTCAGCCGCGGATGGCCAGGGCCATGCATATCACTTTGTGCCGGGTCGCCCTGTAAGGTCCTGCGCAGTCATTATTCCTCATCTGATCTTCTGCGCTGTCGAGAGCGCCAAAGAACTCCTTCTCCCTCATTTTCACTTCCGCGGATATCTTTTCTCCAGCGTCTTGCCCGGCTTCGAGGGACAGCCTGGACGGAGAGCGGAATTTAAGCTCGATTACGACACAAACGTTGTCATTAAGAAATAATGTGATGTTCGAGCGTCCCTCGCCTCCTGACGCTTCGCTGGTGACGTTAAACCTTGCGGAAAGAAAAGAGGCGTGGAGTATGACGTGATAAACCCTTTCGGATTCGAATCCAGGGTTCGGCGCATCGTGCCTGCTGTGGGGGTGCTGGTGAAAAGAGATTGAGATGAGAAGGTCATGAAGCAGCCTGACCACTTCATCGGAGTTCATGTTCAACAGTGCGGCCGGAAGATTTTTAGACAAGTCATTCAAATTTTCATCATCCGCTTTTAAAATATCCATAAAAATTGATTCTATGGGATTACTGGCGACTTCCTTGTCCGGAGTTCTGAAGGTGAATGCCTCCTCCTCAATCATTTCGATATTTAGAATTTGTGTGATGGATGTTTAATTATCGATTGTCAGATATCCGCTGTGAAACATGACCGGAACTAAAGCAATATTGATTCCACTGCGAAAACCCCTCACTTGACCCTTCAGAGGCTAAAGTGCTTAGGCAAAGGTTGCACGAAATGCCGAGGATTTGGCTTAAATACAGGTGCTTTCGATGCCGAGGACGTA
>JAISEQ010000520.1 GCA_031264045.1 Deltaproteobacteria bacterium | reverse complement strand
GGAGCCGGAGGCCGGCCGGCCGGCTCCGGACCGAGGGGACGGCTCCGGCGGACCGGAGGTCCCGGCGGGCGATCCGCCCGCGGCGTCCGGGGACCCTCCCGGGTTCCCGGCTTCCGGCCCCGAGTCCCCGGCGGAAGTCCCCGAGGGTTCCGCGGCCGAGCCGGAGGCGTCGGTCGCGCCCGTCCGGTCGAGAGAGGCGGTGAGTATGGTGGGCTCCCGCGCCCCGGGGGAGGCGGGAGTTCCCGGGGCGGCCGGCGTTCCGGGGGTCAGCGGGGAGGCGGGGGCTTCCGGGGCGTCGTCGGCGCCGGCCCGGGCGGGCCGTCCGGCGGCCAGGGCCTCCAGGGCGCTCCGGTCGAGCTCGTCCTGGAGGTCGTCGGGGCTGCCCAGTGAGGCCGCCGCCAGGGGCACTGGCTTGCCGGGAAGTATCGACCCTCCCCCCGCCGCGGCCACGGGATTGGAGAAGGAGGCGACCGCCAGCGGGGGCCTCGTCATGGCCTCGCGCTTCTGGTCGGGCTCCAGGCGCTTGTCAGGCTCGGGGGAGCGCACCCCCTCGAAGTCCTCGGCCACAATCCGGTAGCCGCCGCCGAGGGGCTTCAGATAAAGCCTCTTGGTGCCCACCGAGCTGTAGCGCCCGTCACCGTCGTAGAGCTGGGTGAAGGCGGCCACCAGGACGTCCCTGTGGCGGAAGATCTTCAAATCCTCGACGGCCACGCGGATGTTCCTGTAGCCAGCCGCCACGTTGCGCTTGTGGGAGAGCCAGGCGTTCCGGTCCATGCCGTCGGAGCTCACGAATCCCGGGGCGTAGAGGGACCCGTAGAGCTCCAGGTCCTTCCCGGCCCAGGAGGACCTCCAGGTCTCCACGAAGGCCCTCACGGCCGCGCCCTCGGCGCGGAGCCGTTCGGGGGGCGCGTAGGCCATCTCCTCATAGAGGAGGATCGGGGTATCGAAGAGGAAGATGCTGTCCTCCAGACCCGCTATGTCGTGGTTGAAGAGCTCGACGCAACCGTTGGAGTCGTAGTCCACCAGGGGCTTGTTGACCCCGTGGGTCCAGATGCCGCTCCCCCCGTGATCCTGGATGCGGTCCCAGAGGTTGGGGTAGTCCATGGGGTAGGCGAGTATCCCGTAGAGGTCGGGGAGCTCGTGGGGCAGGAGCTTCTTGTTGAAGACGTAGTATCCGTCCGGGGTCTTCATGTCCCCGCGCACCAGCTTGTCCCCGCGCACGGTGCCCGTGGAGCAGAGAATCGTCCGCTCGAGGGTCACCCCCCCCAGGCCGTCGCTGCGCCAGATCTGCAGCTCCTGGCGGGCCTTGTCGACCACGAAGATGACCCCCGCCCTGGAACCCGGATCAAGGATGGAGTCGGGTATCCAGCCTTCCGGGATCTGCGCCGGCCCCCTCCAGGAAGCCCCTTCCTGCGCCATGAGGGGGCAGGCCGGGACGAAGGCCAGCGCCAGGGCCAGGAGCGTCCAGGCGAGAGCGGCGGGGGCCGCCCCCGCGCTGACCGGGGCGGGCGCCGCGCCCGCCGGCCGGCTCCGTCCTGAGCCCGTCATGCCGTCCCGTCTGGGTCTGGGGAGGAGGGGCATCCAGTCATCTCCCCCCGGCGGGGGCGGACGGGCGCCTGAGCTGCATGACCCTGTCCCCGGAAGGCCAGGCGACCTCCAGGGTGGCCTGGGCCTCCGGATCCGCCGGAAAGTGCAGGGCGAAGACCTTGGCCCAGTGGTTGAAGGCCGGGAAGTAGTCGGCCAGGAACTGCTCCTGGACGTCCAGGGCCACGTCGTGCTGTACCCGCGTGCCGTCGGCCAGGACGAGCTCCGCGCGGTAGCTGCCCTTCTTCAGGAAGTCGTCCTTCCTGAACCTCCTGTTGTAGAGCCCCAGGAGCACCACGCGGCCCTGTCCCCCGGGGTACCACCTTTCCATCTCCTCGGTGAAGGCCCTGTCGACGGTCCACTGGGAGCGGGCCACGGAGAGGAGCTCGGGGGCAACGTTCATCACGTCTATGCGCAGGCTCTCCGCCGACTCGGTGAAGAACCAGATCTCGTCGTGGGAGAGGCAGGCCTCGGCCAGGCGGATGTAGTCCTGGCGGCTTCTCACTTCGGCAAGCCTCCCGGGCTCCAGCGGCCCGTAGGCGCACCCGGAGGCTAGTGCCGCCAGGACCAGGGCCAGGACGAACGCGGCGGGGCGCGGTCTCATAGACCGTCTCCTTAAAGTGGCTGCGGCCGGAGGGTCTCCGGCGGGCACGGGGGCAGGTGGAGGGCAGGGTCGGCCGGCGGGCCCGAAAGGCCTGGGGGCGGCGGGTGGGACCGGGCCGGACCGGTGGGCGGGCGGGGCGATCGCCCCGCCCATGTCCGACCGAGGCGCGGGGCACCCATGTCCGGCCGGGGCGCGGGGGTGCCCGTGTCCGGCCGGGGCGCGGGGTTGCCCGTGTCCGCAACAAACAATGAACTTTACTACATTTAAGGCAATAAACTCAATATCCGCCCCGGATCCTTCCCCGGCAAGGGGATCAGGGGCGACCCCGGAGAGTCCGGCCTGGTCCGGCGGATCGGCCGCCGGTCCCGGACCCCCGGAGCCGTTGAAGCGCGGGGCAGATCGGGGGGGCTGCACGGGGGACGGGTGCATCGGATTAAAGATTCGCCGGACGTCCCCGGCCGCCCCGACGAGTCGGCATCCCGTCTGGATGCGGTCATCCGTAATCAATACGGACCGAAGTATGCTGGGACCGCAAATTAGTAACCGTTCAGGGGATAACAAGGGTTATCGGGTTCAAAGGGAGTTGTTTGGCGGCTTTCCAGGGGTGGCACAAGTGTACGAGAGGCCAATAGTGCGCAATAGGGTCAAATTATTGCTA
>JAISEQ010000513.1 GCA_031264045.1 Deltaproteobacteria bacterium | reverse complement strand
TATGACGGTTTTTCCTTCGACGGGAAAGTCAAGCTGTACAATCCGTTTTCCGTTCTCTCTTTTTTCAATACAGGAACGTTCATAAACTTCTGGATGGCATCGGGTTCCGACACTTTCATCAGGACTTTCCTGAAGGACAAGGAACTCACGGCGGATCAGTTCCAGGGTATGGAAGTGGACGTTCAATTCGCGTCCAATCCCGGGGAAATCGATGTGACCCCTCCGGAAGGATTCCTCTACCAGGCAGGCTACCTGACGCTTCGGACCAAAAGCGATACTCTGTTTACCATGGATTATCCCAACCGTGAGGTCCGGGAGTCAATTTCCAAATTGTTTCTGGAGAACTTGAATTCCGACTGGAACGGCATTGGAAAGTCCGGACGGGAGCTCGCCGGCCACCTGGCTTCCGGCGATGTCCCCGGCATGACGGGCATATTCAGGCGGCTTTTCGCCGGGATTCACTACGGCGACCACCTTGACGCGAATCGGGCGCCTCAGCCGGCCGTGCTTCAGAAGGCAGCCGGAAACGCGGCGGGCGCGGAACTTCCGGACGCTCCGCAACGGGAGCTGTCCGAGACGTACGCCGATAAGCTCAGCAGGAAGAAAGGCGAGAGCTGGTACCGTTCCCTGCTGCAGTCCTGCCTGTGGACGGCCGGGGCCAAAGTCACCCCCGAGAAGCCGGAGAACAAGGGCCGGCTCGATTTGGAGGTGGTCTTCGGCCGCATGACGTACGTAATCGAGCTGAAAGTTTCGGACGATGCCCGGGGTGCCGCCGCGGCAGTTCGTGCTGGAATGGACCAGATTCACGAAAGGGAATACGGCAGGGCGACCGAAAACCCCATCCTGGTATCGTTAGCCGTCGGCAGGGCGGAGAGGAACATCGTGGGTTGCCTCTACGAGAGGGACGGGCAGGAGACGGCGGTCGAGGTTGATTTCTAGGCCGGGGCCCGGGACGGGTCCTGCGGACGGGAAAAGTGCGGGCCTTCTCCTGGTGAGAGCCGGACCAGGAGTCCCCAGAAACGGGAAAAGCTACGGTAAGGGCAAAGACCGAAGGAGCCGGTGACTGCGGGCGAAGCAGCTTCGGTTCGGGGACATCGTCCTCGGCACCGGCGCGAACTCCTGCGGGACAGCCCCATACGCGGTCCTCCGCCGGGGGGCTTCCCCGGCCCATGTCCGTTGCCCGGCCAACGGGAAAGCGATTGCCTCCTGAGCATGGACTTCCGCTTCAACTTGGCCAGGAAGGGGCGGTCTTCATGGACGTCCCCGAGACTGACACGGACGGGTCTTGGGTGAGAGACGGCCTCAGACGAGTCCCCGCCGTCCGCCCCGGCCGCTGTCCGCTTTCCCGGGAAGCATTCGGGGCCGGACCTCAGCAGGACCGCCGGGTACCTCCGATCCGGACAAGGCAAGTGTACCCTTCTCCTGAGTCCGCCTGATGTCTCCGGATGCGAACCGGGCTATGCCAGGCCAGCGCTTCCGGTCCGCCGACTGTCAGGCGAGGAACCGCTATGCCGCTTCTGGGGGCCCTTCCCGCCTCTGAAACTATCCTGGGCGGTGAGACCTTCAACAGCTTTCATGCGGTTTCGTGGGATTGGCAGGATCGGGTGTAAGTACACGCGGACGCCGACATTGCTTTTCCGGTGAGGAAGGCTGAACCGGCGAAAGACATCCTCCTGCTCCCCCTCCTTCCCCTCATCATCATCATCATCCTCATCCTCATCCTCCCCCTCATCATCATCATCATCATCCTCATCCTCATCCTCATCCTCGTATTCTTCTTCTTCTTCTTCTTCTTCTTCTTCTTTCCTCTCATCATCATAACCTTGACTCCACTGGGAAAACCTCCTCGCTTGACCTTTCAGAGGCCAAAGTGCTTAGGCAAGGATTGCACGAAATGACGAGGATTTGGCTTTAATACAGGTACTTTCGATGCTGAGGACGAATTGGGTTCACCCTCTCTTTTAGGAGGGATGAGTTTTCGATGCGGAATCAACCTTGATTCCACTGCGAAAACCCCTCACTTGACCTTTGAGAGGCCGAAGCGCTGAGGCGAGGGTTACGCGAAATTACGAGGATTTGGCTGAAATACGGGTGCTTTCGATGCCGAGGACTTATAGAGTTCACCGTTCACCCTCTCATTTGAGAAGAAATGAGTTTTCGCAGTGGAATCAACCTTCCTCTTTATCTTCTCCTATCGGGGGCAGATGCCGCTTTTACCGGTCGCGTTCAAGGCCCTGGCATGGTACCAGGTTCCGGACGGCGACCGTCTTTGTCCGGGACAGGACAACGGAGTACCCCTCGCAAAGGCTGATGCCTCCGATGGCCCGGTTCGTCCTGTCCGCCGTCAGGAGGCTCCGTACCCCCCGGCCGGGGAGACGCTCCCCCACATTTTCATTCGCGAGGGGTGCGGGAAGAATCTTTTCGTCTGGACCGCTTCGTTTTCATCCTCCTTTATCGGCTTCGGGATTCCCGACAGACCAAAATGAGTGGTTGCATAATTTATTCAATGAAATCAGGTGTTTATCCCTGAATCAATCCTCCGCTGTTCTCCGGCGGCTCAAAAACGGCGAAAGTCTCCTCCGGGGACGGGTGAGGGCGAAGGCCCGTCCGTGAAGTTTCACAGGAAGTTTCTCTGCACGCCCCGGCCTTCGTCCAAGACGGCCGTTCCCGGATTGGGACGGTTCCCATTGCCTCTCGCAGACACGGTCCCCGCGGCCGCAGCGCACCCCCCGGGCGGGGCAACCGGTCGGGACGCCCCGAAAATCCCGCCCGGTACAGGCATCGGTCCCGGGACGTCAGAAGCGCGGATCCTTCACCGGCACCCGAAATGTCCGAAAACCTGTTCCGCCGAACCCGGAACCCCTGCGTCCGGAAACCTCCAGCCACATGCCCCGACACGCATCGCACGGCCGGAACCGCGTCAGGGGTCTCCGGTTCCGGCTGCGGCGGACATCCCGGATGACCTCCCTGTGGGTGCCGATAACGCCGGTTACACCCCCCGCCCGTCACCGATCACCCGCGTCTTCCCGTCAAAACCGCTCCGGTGGCGCTCCGGTCGTGGGATTGATCCGAAGCCCGCGATTCGGTATACTGGGTCAGGGCATGCACAGATACCCATCCCTTTTTTGAAGGCACGGAGCCGAAACGAGAACCGTATGACCCAAAAATTACCCTTTCTTCCCGCCGGAACGGCAGATTTTGAAGTTCTGAGAAAAAAAAATGGCGTCTACGTTGACAAGACTATGTATATTCCTGAACTGTTCGATGCCGGGCAGTTCATCTTCTGCGCCCGGCCCCGACGTTTCGGCAAGTCGTTGACGGTCAGCGCCCTCGATGACTTCTGTTCGGGGAGACAGGAGCTTTTCCGGGGTCTCGAGGCGGAGAAAGTCATGAGCTCCCCCGATTTCGTTGTCCGTCCGGTCATCCGCCTCGACATGTCCCAGATGGCGGGCAGCAAAAGTGAAGAAATATTAATTAACAAAATCATGAGGCACCTCAGTGAAAACGCCGCGCGGCACAATGTTTCCCTGAGGGGTGCCGATTGTCCGGATACCTTTTCTTGTCTTCTGAAGGACGTCCATGAGGCGAGCGGGCAAAAAGTGGTCCTCCTTATTGACGAATACGATGATCCAGTCATCAGACTTATCGAGAAGGGAAAGCAGTTATGTGACAGCAAACTGCTTGATGGGACGCGTGACGTCATGCAGGATTTGTATAAACAGATTAAAGGGTCATCGAAAGACATCGAGTTCGCCTTCATCACTGGGATCACCAAGTTTTCCAGGATGGGGATGTTTTCCAAGCTCAACAACCTGACAGACATCTCGCTCTTGCCAAAATTTGGCGCTTTTATGGGGTACACCCATGATGAGCTTACGACTTATTTCGAACCATTCATTACCGCCACGGCCTTAGAACTCGGGATGAGCGAAGAAAAACTTCTGGATGAAATTCGGGATTACTATGACGGTTTTTCCTTCGACGGTAAAGTGGAGCTGTACAATCCGTTTTCCGTCCTCACTTTTTTCCAGACGGGCAAATTCGGAAACTTCTGGATGGAATCTGGCTCCAACACCCTTGTCAGGACTTTCCTGCGGGATAAGGAGCTTACGGCGGAGGAGTTCCGGGGCGGTACGGTCGGATTCGGTTTCGCAAGAACTCCCGGTGAAATCGATGCCACCTCTCCTAAAGGATTACTCTACCAGGCAGGCTACCTGACCCTCCGCGAGGACCTCGGCCAGTCGTATGTTCTGGACTATCCCAACCGAGAGGTCCGGGAGGCAATTTCCATACTGTTTCTTGAAAACGTAAACTCCGACTGGGACGGCATCGAGAACGCCGGGCTGGAGCTTTCCGGCTTCCTGACTTCGGGTAACGTCCCCGGAATGGTAAGCGTCTTCAGGCGGCTTCTCGCAGGTATTCACTACAGCGACCACCTGGACGCGAACCGGGCGCCTCAGGCGGCCAGGCTTCAGAAAACCGCCGGGGACGCGTCGGGCGCGGAACTCCCGGACCCTCCGCAGCAGGCGCGGTCCGAGACGCTCGCCGATAAGCTCAGCAGGAAGAAAGGCGAGAGCTGGTACCGTTCCCTGCTTCAGACCTGCCTGTGGACGGCCGGGGCCAAAGTCACCCCCGAAAAGTCGGAGAACAAGGGCCGGCTCGACCTGGAGGCGGTCTTCGGCCGCATGACGTACGTAATCGAGCTGAAAGTTTCGGACGATGCCCGGGGCGCCGCCGCGGCAGTTCGTGCTGGAATGGACCAGATTCACGAAAGGGGATACGGCAGGGCGACAGATAACCCCGTCCTGGTGTCGTTGGCCGTCGGCAGGGCGGAGAGGAACATCGTGGGCTGCCTCTTCGAGAGGGACGGGCAGGAGACGGCCGTCGAGGTAGAGGTCTAGGCCGGGGACGGAGCCTGCGGACGGTGGGGACGGAGCCTGCGGACGGTAAAGAGTCGGCCCTCCCCGAGGGCTCCCCGGCCCCCGTCCGCCCAGCGTTCCGGGATACCGCCGACGTCTGCCAGTCTCGGGCCCCATGGCACTTGGCCACCTCTGCCGCCAGGTCATCCGGTAACACCCGTGCCTCCCGGGCTTGCCCGCCGGTTTCGGGGAACCGGCCGGGACGGGGCGGACGGGACGGACGCCACCAGACCTCCAAAGACCCTCACGGACGTGCGCGGACGGACCCGGAAAGGCGGGGGCCGAAGCCAGGGCCCTGACGTCCCCCCCGCCTTGTCCTCCTCGGACCCCGATGACGCACTGCCGTCCCACGGACTCGTCCTCCATGGCTCCGGACGGCGCCTGAGATGTTTTCCCGGAGGCGCCTCGGGACAGTCTTTACGGATGCCCGGCGGGGCGCCCGGGATTCCGTGAGCTTGTTTCTGGGTTTTCCGGACTTCGGGGGATCCGTCATAGCTCGCTCCGTCCCCGGGGGCATGAAGCCGGTCACGGGGCGTTGAGGCCGGGTTCCGGCGGGGAGGTCGGGCGCCTGCCCCGGTGAACTCCGGGCCTCTGCGTTTCGGTCGAGCGGTCCGGAAGGGCTGGCGGTCCGGAAGGGCTGGCTGTCCGGAAGGGCGGGCGTGTCCGGATGTGCGGGCGCGTCCGGAAGCCGGGGAGTCGGGCTGGACGGTCCCCTGGAAGCCGGGAACTGTCCCTTTCCGGTCGGGCGCCGGCTTCCTCCGGGCGCCCGTCCGGTCGTTGCCTAGTCCGCCCGGGGGTCCTGCCCCTTCTAAAACGGGAGCGCAGGTGCTAAAATTGCCCCGATGCAGAGATCCGGCCCGTCCGGCGGGCAGGGCCGAGCCAGGGAGGAGGGGGACCCGATGCCTACGGAAGGGGACTCGCCGCTCGTCGGCGACCGAGGGCTCCAGAGGGAGGTCCTGGACTGGTGCCGGGAGATCCTCCGGTGCGCCCTGAAGGGAGCTGAGGATCCGCCCGGACCGGACATCCCGGGCCTGGGGGGGGTCTTCGTGACTCTCAAGAACCGGGAGGGCCTGAGGGGCTGCATCGGGAGGTTCAGCTGGGAGCGGCCGCTCAAGGCCACCATTGCCGAGATCACCCGCGCCGCCGCCTTCGAGGACTTCCGCTTCCCCCCGCTCACCGCCCCGGAGCTCCCGGATCTGGAGATCACCGTTTCGGTGCTCACCCCGCCGGAGCCCCTCCCCGGCCTGGACTCCCTGGTGATAGGCCGCGACGGCCTCATCCTCGTCCACCCCCGCGGCAAGGGGGTCCTCCTCCCGGTGGTGGCCGAGGAGCACGGCTGGGGTCCGAAGGAGTTCGCGGAGCACACCTCCAGGAAGGCGGGCCTGCGCCCCGACTCCTACCTCGACCCGGGCGCCAGGTTCCTGGTCTTCAGGGCGCCCGCCTTCTCCACCTCGGACTTCCCTCCCGCCGGGTGAGTCCCGGAGCGTTCCGGTCCCGCGTCCGGGGACCTTCCCGGACTTCCGGCGCCCGAGATTAGGTCTTTCCGGCCCGAGCCGCAGGCCCTTTTCCTCCGGGCGGGCTTCCCCTGACCCCGCGCCCCTGACCCCGAGCCCCGGCCGCCGGATCTTCCCGGCCTTAAGCCTCATGCCTTTAGTCATTCCGGATTTTCAGTTCTTCCGGACCTTTCGTCCTTCCGCGCTTTCCGTTCTTCCGCGCTTTCCGTTCCCCATCCCGACATGCCGATCAGGCGGCGGCCCGCATGCGGGTCCTCCGACGGAACGGACCGTTGCGGCCGTTGCCTCCTGCGGGCCTCTCCAGGCCCGAAACGGGCGTTTCCCCGCCTTTTCGGGGGCTCCGGCGACCGTTTTTCACGTCCGCGGGCGTTCCGGGCGAGTCTTTCTACAGGCCTCCTTGCGGGGAGGCCTGTAAAAGGGCTTCTGGCCCGGGCCTGCGGGAGGGGGCGTCCCCGGACCCCGCGACGGACGGTCGGGACGGGGCGCCCGCAACCAGGAAAAGAGGTCTTCCTCGATGGAAAACAGGCCCATGGGCAAGACCGGCGACAGGGCTTCCCTGTTGGGGTTCGGGTGCATGCGCCTGCCCCTGAACGGCCCCCGGCCGAGCGACGTCGACCGGGATCTGGCGACGGCGATGGTCCGGAGCGCCATAGACCGGGGCGTGAACTACGTGGACACGGCCTTCGCGTACCACTCCGCCGGCACCAGGGAAGAGCCGGGGGAGAGTGAGCCGTTCCTGGCGCATGCCCTGAAGGGCGGCTACAGGGAGAAGGTGAGGATCGCCACCAAGCTCCCGACCTGGCTCGTCGGCTCGCATGCCGACATGCACAGGTACCTCGACATGCAGCTGAGGCGCCTGGACGTCCGCCGCATAGACTACTACCTCGCCCACAACCTGAACGCCGCCGTGTGGCCGGCGATGCTCTCCCACGATCTGCTCGGGTTCTTCGGGGAGGCGGTGAAGGACGGGAGGATAGCCTACCCCTCCTTCTCCTTCCACGACGAGTACCCCCTCTTCGAGACCATAATGGGGAGTTACGACTGGGCCATGGCCCAGGTCCAGTACAACTACCTCGACCGGGACTGGCAGGCGGGCCGGGCCGGGGTGCGGCTGGCCGCCTCCCGGGGCGCCGCCGTGGTGGTGATGGAGCCCCTGCGCGGGGGGTTCCTGGTCAAGTACCTCCCAGAAGGCCCGAGGGAGACGCTCCGCGGGGTCCGTCCGGACTGGTCCCCGGCCGCCTGGTGCCTGAACTGGCTCTGGAGCCAGCCCGAGGTCTCGGTCGTGCTGAGCGGCATGAGCGACATGGCCCAGACCGACGAGAACGTGGGGACCGCCCTGGCCTGGAGGGACGGGCTCTTCGGGGAGGGCGAGGCGGAGGCCGTGGAGGAGGTCGCGGGGTTCTTCCGCGAAAGGCTCAGGGTGGACTGCACCGGCTGCGGATACTGCATGCCCTGCGGCGAGGGCCTGGACATCCCCAAGAACCTGAACTTCTACAACCAGTTCCACCTTTTCGACGCGGCCGAGGCCAGGGACCGCTGCCGCTTCTTCTACGGCATCCAGGTCTCCCCTCCCGAGCGGGCGGAGCGCTGCACGTCCTGCGGGAAGTGCGTGGAGAAGTGCCCCCAGCACATCCCCGTCCCGGACGTGATGAGGCGAGCCGCGGAGACCTTCCGGGCCTTCTGAGCAGGTCCGGGAAGCCCCCGGAGGACGGCCGGGCCGCCGGAGGGGGCTGGGCGGCGGGTGGGGCCGCCGGAGTGGGCGGCAGGCCGGGCCGCCGGAGGGGGCTGGGCGGCGGGGGGGGCCGCCGGAGTGGGCGGCGGGTGGGGCCGCCGGAGTGGGCGGCAGGTGGGG
>JAISEQ010000512.1 GCA_031264045.1 Deltaproteobacteria bacterium | reverse complement strand
CTTTCATATCCGAGGTAGTGGTATTCCCGTACAAGCCGGTCCCATTGAGACTCCTCCGGAGTCTCATCCACCTTTTGGAGCAGTATGGATTCAGAAAAGTCACCAAGATCCCCTATTAGAGGGGTTTTGTCATCGATGCATGCACAATCCATGGCATCTCCTTCGGAGTAGACTTCCTAAATTCTCAGCATATGGATTTGAGCTTCAAGAGTCAACCCCTCAATAGAGCATTGTAGCGATAGTTTTGACGCGGCTCAGCGATCAGCCGGAAATCTTTCTCGCCGACACCGCCGTGACAGCATGGCCGGGCTTTTTCCGCTCGACCTCCGCAACTGCCGTCATCCTGGCCTCGGCCTCCGAACCCGCCGTCACGGTCACGTTAGTCTGCGAACCTGAACTTGCCCCCCTCGGGACCACCCTGACCACCACTGTCCATTTGGACATGCCCTGTCCTCCCTGCGTCCGGATCAGCCGCGGACCGGCTCCCCGGACGTCAGCCGCCGGCATCATGCCGCCAACAGTCTGAATTGCCAATCCTGCAGTTCCGCGGTCCGGCTGAACGTCTGAGTACCGGGAACGGTCCGCTTCCGGCAAGGCGCCGGAAACCGGAATCCCGTCTGCGGAAGCGCTGTATGAAATTGCCGTCAGCAATGTGGAAATGATGAAATATGCTGCCGGATGTCTCAGCGAAATCAGCATTCTTGTCTGTGGCAAATTTTGTCCTCCCCTGAAACGGGACGTTCCGCACGGGATGTTCCGCGCCAGGTCCCTTCTCGGTTGCCGAGACCCGCGTCCGCCGGAACGGACGGCTTCCTCCGGCACCGGCTCCGCCGAACGAAACCGGAGCGGGGGCCGCGGAGGTCTCACGCGGATCCCGGCGCAGCCACGACCGAGCCCGAAATCCTACGCCGCAACTGCCATGCTGTCAAACCATAATTCACCCCGGTAAAGTCCGGAAACAAACCTGCCCGTCCCTCCCGGGAGCCCATCCCTTCCGATCCTCATTATCCCGTCTCCCGTCTCCCCTCTCCCCTCTCCCCTCTCCCGTCTCCGGTTAGGCCGGACCGGACAATGACGGCAGGCACCGGCGTGAAGCCGCGTTCACAGGATTGCCGGGGTGCCCCGCGGCCCCGGCCCGCGTCCGGACTCCTGACGGCACGGCTATGTCCCGAAGCACGGCAGGAATCCCGCCTGACCCGCCCTCCCGCTCGCCGGGCACCTGCGGACCCGGGAAGCGCAGGCGGAAAGCTTCGGGGGCACCCCCCGTCAGAATACCTGGACCTCGGCCCTCCGACCGTCCTTGGCGCTTATCATGAGTACCGTCTTCCCCCCGGGGTCGGCCAGGGCCAGGCCCCCCGTGTCCTTGTCGCGCCATATGGCCACCCTGTCGCCGCCCTTGTCGTCTCGCATGAGGAAGGTGGGCTCGCCTTCCCTGGACAGAGCCAGGACCGCCCTCTCGCGGTTCTTCTGGTCCGCCAGGGTGAGGGACGGGAGGCCCCTCGCGGAGAGCGCCAGCTGGACCTTGGAGGCCCCGTCCCCGTCCCGGAGCCAGACGTGGGGCTCGCCGTCCTGGCCGAGGCCCATCTCCAGGCGGTATTCCCCGGAGTCGTCCAGCATGAACATCCTGGGCTTCCCCCGCACGAGAGTCATGAGGAGCCTCGTGCGTCCGGTCTCGTCGGTGAGCCTCAGCTCGCCCGCGACCAGAGCCCTGGAGCTCGGATCCTGGGCCTCGGCCCTTCCGGATACGAGACTGAAACAGAATGCCCCCGCGAACCCGCAGACGGCCGCGAGGATGCCGCACGCCAAGCGCTTCAGCATAGACTTCATCTCAGATTCTCCCGATTCCGGCGCGCGGCGTCCTGCAGGGTTCCCGAAATCCCCCCGGACCCGCCGCAGGTTCGCAAGACGCTCCCCGGAGCTCTTCCGCCGCCGGCCTCGGAGCCGTCGGTCCTGGCCTCCAGCCCTGCCCCCCGGCCGTTCGGGCGGCGGGAGATCCCTCCTTCCGGCCCGCCGGGGCCGGGAGGAACCGCTTACAGCGTCCAAGCCGGTTCCGCGCCGTTTCACCCGTAACCGTCCAGATACGGCCGGACGGGGACGTCCGCCTGCGGAAGGCCGCAGGCCCGGACGGGGGCCATTTCCGGAACGGGAATCTTTACCGTGCGGCGGGCTCCGCGCCTGAAGCCGAGGTCGGGACGGGACAGGCGGAAATTCACGGCATGGAGCCCGCCGGGACACACGTGCCCGACGGGATCATGCCCTGCATCCGAAACTCCGAGGGCGGTCAGCTCCGGGCGGCCCGGGCCGGCACACCCTCAAGGCAGGGGCTCAGAACCGCCTGGGCAGGCCTGGGCGCGGGGGGCTCTGCCGGTCCGGACGGTCCTGCCGGGCCGGGCCGTTCACTCCGGACGTCTGCCGGGGCGGCTGGCCCTGCGCCAGCGGGGTCTGCGGCTGGTACTGGCCGGGTTGCGGCCGGTACTGGCCCTGCTGGGACTGATACTGCTGGCCGGGCTGCGGCTGCTGGTACTGGCCCTGCTGAGGCTGAAACTGCTGGCCGGGCTGCTGGTACTGGCCCTGCCGGGGATGATACTGCTGGCCGGGCTGCGGCTGGTACTGCTGTCCGGCCAGGTAGCCTCCCTGTCCGGGAATCTGGCCGGGCCGGTAAACGCCAGGCCCGGGAAACTGGCCGGGCAGGTAGGCACCCTGCCCCTGGACGGAGTCTCCGGCCGGCGGCCCGTAGCCGCCGTAGCTCAACTGGCCTGCCCGCCTCTCCTCCGTGTTTTCCCCGAAAGCCCAGATTAGGCAGACGATCCAGACGATTACGGTGCCCCCGAAGACGAGATCCACGGCTAGGATTATCCAGCGGTTGACGTGATTGCGCTTGAAGGCCACGACAGTCGGGATCATCAGGATCGCGAGCGATATCACCGCGATCATTATGAGTAACATGACAAACCTCCAGGGAGTTCGGCCTCGCGGACCGTCAGGAATCTCCGGACCTGCGGAAGCAGTCGCGGCTGCCTCGGCCCGCAGGGGCCCGGCCGCGACCGGGAGGGGCCTCCTAAATGCGCTTCCTGTCAATGCCAGTATGTCATACGGCACAGGCGATGGCAAGCCGGCGGCGTCGGGCGCGGCAGCCCGGTGGCACGTCCGCCGTTCGGGGGACCGCCGCCCGCCCGAAGGCGATCGCCGGAGAAAACGGCGCCGCGAGACCGCGAAAGCCGGCGGCGGGGCAAAGCCCGCGGAGATCCGGAGAGAGAACTCCGAAACGCCGCACGGTCGCTTTGGTGCCCCGGAACCCGCCCTCCGGAGCCGGATCCGGCGGTCCGGGCCCGTGGCCCGCCTTCCCGGGCAGACGGCCCAGGCCCCGCGTCCTCCGGGCGGCACTCCCGTGACGCCGGCTCCCGCCGGCGGCATGCCTGCCGCGATCACGATATGCGTCGCGACGACGACGCGCGGATGATCCGATCCGGACCAGGCCAATCGGAAACCGGCCGATCCGGACCCGGCGCCGTTCAGTCCCCGCCACCCGGAGGCATCGGCCCTTTCGCCCGGCCGGGGAGGCTCCGGCGCGCAACCTGCCGTCCCGGCGCTCCGCGACGGGCGGCGCCGGCCCGCCGAAACCGAGATCCGCGGCGGACCGTCAGGGAGGAGCTTCCGGCATCCGGACTTTGCCGAGGGACGTCCGGACCGAGGCCCCGCGACCGCCAGGACGCATGGATAGAGCCGAGTGGAAAACGACCGGGGAATCCGCGCCGGACACCGATGCCGTGAACATTGTCAAAAATTTAGTTTCTCGAACGCGAAATGTAATCCGCCAGCCCCAGTGCACAAGATCCTCCGGCATTTCCTGATGTTTTCGATCAGCGGAAGTGCACAAGATCCCCCGGCATTACCTGACGGAGGCCGGGCCGCCAGCGCCCGCTGGCTGCTCCCTGAGGCCCGGGCGGAGCTCCGGCGGGGTTGGAGGAGGCACCCGCCCCGTAACGCACATAACGCCAATTCCATTTAATTCATCTCCCGTTATGATCAATACTGTCATAATATATCTAATAGCATTGATTAATGACGTTTATGCATTCATCTTGATATGGCGCAGGCGATGGAGCCACGCTGCATCCCGAGGGAGATTTCGGCAGTCCCGGGCCGGCAGCCCGATTTCCGCGAACCCCGCGCCGCTGCCGGGCCCGATGCCCCAAGATACTGCCGGGCGGGTGTCCGGCCACGCCCTGTCGCGCGGCGCGGCACGCCTCCCCCCAGCCCTGGGAGGGCATCCCGACAGAAAGAAATGAGCCCCCGCTTCGGCGCGATCCCTGCCTACCAGCTCGACTTCCCGTGTCTGGAGACGACAATCCAGACAGGTTACGCCAGAAAAAAATCAGGTGCCCTAAAACCCACGCGGATGGCCGCTCAAGGTCCCCCCCCGGACCGGAACCCGGCTTGACGCGGCCGGCCGGTGAGTGTAACTTGTTCCGGTACACGATTTTGCCGTCCCTGCGGCACGGCGTCTCCAGCGCGCCGTCTCCTCCGCGGCCTCCCGCCTCGTCCGGGGCTCCCCCCGGGCCCGGGCCGGGACCGAAAACTCCCTGAGGAATTCCCGAGGGCCTGCCCCCGCGTCTCGGCGTTTGCCCGAAGCGCCTTATCGCCCCGCGTGGCGGGGCACGGCCCGCCAACATATCCATGCCCTGCCTTTCCTTGACAGGCATCGGCCCCGACGCTTCCGCCGGAATCCTGCCGGTCCCGGTGAAGGCCTTCCCTCGCGGCCCTACCGCAAGTGCCCGGTCGGCACGATCTACGTACGACCCCGGCGTCCCGACCGTTTCCGGTTCGCGGACGTTTCCCGGGCCATGCCCGCCGCAGAAAGGTTCGGGCCCCCGTGGGGATCCGGAAGGAACCGTTCCGCCCCTGACCACGGGCGTCGCCCGCTATCCGCGCCGGTCCGTTCCCGCAGAACCCTTTCCCCGCGGCTCACCCGAGATCTCCGGATATCCTTGACAGTTCCCTGACATAGCGGGAAATTGCCGCGGGCCGCATACGCCGGAATCCGCGCTGACCCTTCCCCGAAAGGACTGCCGCCGCTCCGGCTCAGCACCTCCAGACGCTCGCTCCTCACATACCGCACTCTTCTTACCTTCCACAGACCAGACGGGACAAGCGGAACACCCCCTTCCCAGCGGAGGCCCAAGTACCAGCATGCAGCTGACACAGATCAGGAAAAGAGACGGTCGCTCAACTCCTTTCGACGCTTCCAAGATAACCGGCGCCATCGCCGCGGCGGCCCGGGCCACGGGGGAGTTCCCCGCGCAGGAAGCGGGACTGCTCACCCTGCGGGTCCTTGGCAAGATCGAGGCGCTCGACGGGCCCGGCGAGCTGGACGTGGAGACCATACAGGATATGGTCGAGAACGTGCTCTTCGAGAGTTCGAGGTGGCGCACGGCCAAGGCCTACATACTCTACCGCGAGCAGAGGGCCACGGCCCGCAAGCTCGCGGAGAACGGGTCCTCGGAGCTCATGGACTCCTACCTCGAGGCGCTGGACTGGAAGGTGAAGGAGAACAGCAACATGGGCTACTCCCTCCAGGGCCTCAACAACTACATCGCCTCCGCAGTCACGGCCAACTACTGGCTGGAGAACATCTATCCCCCGGCCGTGAGGGAGGCGCACAGGAACGGAGACATCCACATCCATGATCTGAACCTCCTGTCCGTCTACTGCGTGGGCTGGGATCTGATGGATCTCCTGCGCTCCGGCTTCAAGGGCATCTCGGGCAACATCGAGAGCGCGCCCCCCCGCCACCTCCACTCGGCCCTGGGCCAGCTCGTCAACTTCTTCTACACCCTCCAGGGGGAGGCAGCCGGGGCACAGGCCGTGTCGAGCTTCGACACGCTGCTCGCCCCCTTCGTCCGCGCGGACCGCATGAGCTACCCAGACGTGGTCCAGGCCTTCCAGGAGTTCGTGTTCAACATCAACATCCCGACCAGGGTGGGCTTCCAGACCCCCTTCACC
The DNA here is from genome assembly GCA_031264045.1 of Deltaproteobacteria bacterium. GTDB lineage: Bacteria > Desulfobacterota > Desulfarculia > Adiutricales > Adiutricaceae > JAIRZX01. Next base: position 853 of record JAISEQ010000512.1, on the reverse strand, counting down.
AACATCACCATGGACCTGACCCCGCCGGACGCCTACAGGAACACGAAGGTGATCATAGGCGGCAGCGAGCAGGACACCTGCTACGGGGAATACGGCCGCGAGATGGACATCGTGAACCGCGCCTTCGCCGAGGTGATGATGGCGGGCGACAGCCGCGAGCGGGTCTTCACCTTCCCCATCCCCACCTACAACATTTCCAAGGGCTTCGACTGGGACAACCCGACCCTCGACCCCGTCTGGAAGATGGCCGGCCACTACGGCATCCCCTACTTCTCGAACTTCGTCAACTCCGACATGTCCCCCGAGGACGCGAGGAGCATGTGCTGCAGGCTCCGGATCGACAACAGGCTCCTGAAGCGCCGGGGAGGCGGGCTCTTCGGGGCGAACCCCCTCACAGGCTCCGTGGGCGTGGTGACCCTGAACCTCCCCCGTCTGGGCAGGCTCTCCTCCGGCGAGGGCGACTTCTTCACCCGTCTGGACCGGCTCCTGGAGCTCTCACGGGAGAGCCTGACCATCAAGCGCAAGGAGCTGGAGCGCTTCACCGCCGCCGGCCTCTACCCCTACACCCGCTTCTACCTCAGAAGCGTGGCCGCCTGCTCGGGAAGCTACTGGTCGAACCACTTCTCGACCATAGGGGTGCTCGGCGCGAACGAGGCGTCCCTAAACCTCTTCGGCGAGGGCGTGGCCACCAAGAGGGGCAGGGACTTCGCCCTGAAGGTCCTCTCCCACATCCGCTCCAGGCTCTCCGACATCCAGGAGGAGACGGGGGATCTCTTCAACCTGGAGGCCACCCCGGCCGAGGGCTGCTCGTACCGCCTGGCCCGCCTCGACATGAAGCTCCCCGGCATGATCT
>JAISEQ010000503.1 GCA_031264045.1 Deltaproteobacteria bacterium | reverse complement strand
CCGGCCCGCGAGGAGCCGAGGCCCTGCGGTGGTGTTTTGCCCCTTTGGGGGGCAGGGGGCGGACTCTGGCGTCCGCATGATGCCCGGCCGCTCCAGCTGGCCGGACAAGATTCCGCATGTCGCCTAAAGCCGGCAGGTTCCTTCGTAACGGCGGGTCCGAGCGGGCCGTCGGAATTAATTCATCAGCCGTGCGATGCACGCCAATCAGGACAAACATGGCAAAATCAGTCCGGTGCGCGGGGCAGGGGTTGCCCGGCGCTTTGAAAACAGCCGTGTTCCGCCATCGGCGTGACTCTTGTAAATCACCTGGAGGCATGGGGCAGGGGCGGCTGAAGAAACTTTGGCATGTGGATGTAGATCATGGGATGAACGGCTCTTGGAGAGGGAAGCTCGGGGCGGGCAGGGATTTCTCCCTGCTCCGTCCCGAAGCTCCGCCGGACGTTGATGTCCGTCCGTCCAGGTAGCCTTCCCGGAAGATCTCCGGCGCGGATTTGCCCCCGCGCCGGGCAAGTTCAAAAGAAGCCGATCAGTGACGCCTTCCTGGGGAGGCCCGGCTATCGGGGCGGTTCCGCAGGTTTTGGGCCGTTCCGCTTCACCTGGGTACGGGCGGGGTTCCGGCCCGTTTCTCAGGAGCGGTCCCGTGACCCGCCTGGCGCCGGGCCTGCATCGGCCCGGAACCGGTGGCGCGTGCGGGGCTCTCGGTCTTGGGAGAGCGCCTTGACGGCCCCCGACTGTCCGGGAGCCTCTCGTGCAACCGATCTCCTTATATGGATCTCGGCCTTGAGGGTCGGGCGCCTCCGGAAGGTCGGGACTCGCGGAAGAGAGCCGTCGCGACTCGATTCCGTCCGGGCCTGTCCGGCGGCTGCCTCTCGTGCACCGCTCATGGTCCATTTTATAACCCCCCGAGGCCATCCATTGCAATAGTTTTTTTGTGCTTGCAGTGATGTAGTGATTTCAAATATATTCCTTATCCAATAAGTATTGTTGAATAAATTTATATGATCCGTTCGAAAAATTTATCATGTATTTAAAATTTTCGGGGGTATTTTAAAGTCTGTTTTCAGGCTGTAAATCAAATAAGTCTTTGTACCGTACCGATCATAGCTATTCTGTCCAGTCAAGTCTGGGTTCCGGTATGAAACAGTTCAGTCGTTTGCAGTTGTATTCGCGAAATGCGGCATATTCTTCACGCATTTGCGCGTTTTCGTTTTCATGTTCACCGTTATCGCGAAACCCCCGTTTCCCCCTGCCCGCGCCGCAGACGCACTGTATGCTCAGGACATTCCCTGCGCGAGGAACCGGCTGGGTTCCGCTGGAGACGGCGCCGTGTCCTTTCCGGTGGTACGGAAATCGGTTGCGTTCCGGCTTGTCCCGCCGTGCCGCGTCATCTTCCCGTGCCGGGCTGCCGTGCCGGGTTATCCTTTCGGGCCGTTCTGCTCTGCCTATCTGCAAAGGGTGTCCGCCCAAGGACGCTGTCTTCACTGGCAAGCCGAAAACAATTTTGATTTGCGGTCGTGCCCCGTCCCTGAAATGGCGGTATTCGCCGGCTCGTCGAAGCTCTTTCGCGCCTCCCGGGCCCCCGAATTTCATTTTCGCGGATTGAGGTTTCGTTCGGCCAGCGTCCCCTGTCCTGAGCGCCGGAATCATCCCGTCGGGCACCGCCACTGTACCCGCTTTCGCATTTTCGATCGGAATGGGGTCGGCGGTCCTCGGAGGTGCGAATCACCGCACGGGCTTCGGGGCCCGGCTTCTCAAGCCGGAAGCCCCCGCCGTTCCTCCTCCGGACCGGGTCCGGGGACCCCCGGGGCGGGCGCGGCCGAAGACCTGGTCCATCAGGGCCGAGGCAAGGGCTCTCGCCAGCTTCACGGGCACGGCGTTGCCTATGACCTTGTACATGGCCGCCACGTCCCTGCCGGTGCCGTCCAGGAAGAGGAAGCCATCGGGGAAGGTCTGTATCCTGGCTATCTCGCGGATGCTGAAGCGGCGGTCCTCCGTGGGGTGGATGATGCCGCAGTTTTCGGGCTGGGCGGAGGCGGTGATGGTCCCGCAGATCTCGTTCCGGGAGAAGCGCCGGTAGAAGTTGGGGGAGTGGTAGCGCTTCATGTCCCCCCGGATCTTCAGGAAGCGCCGGGGCAGGGCGTCGTCGGGCACGTCCTTCCAGGAGCCTCCCTCGGGGATGAACCCCACCATATGGCTCTGGAGCGGGGACAGGGGCATGACGGCCTGGTTGGGAACTCCGCGCGGCATTCTAAGGACGGTCTTCAGGGTCCTTCCGCCGCCTTCGGTTCCGGGAGGGAAGTCGAAGCGGCGTCCCAGCTCCTTCCTCACACCCACGAAGAAGACCCTCTGACGGTTCTGGGGGACCCCGTAGTCGGCGGCGTTCACAAGCTCTCGGCTCACGCGGTAGCCGAGAGCATCGAGATCGTCCTCAATGGTGTCCGCCACCAGCCTCCCCTCCTGGTCCCTGGTCGAAAGCAGCCCCTTCACGTTCTCGAAGAGGACGGCCGAGGGGGCCTTCGAGGCGATAATCCTCAGGCATTCCTTGTAGAGCATCCCCCTGGAGTCCCGGACCCCCCCGCGGTTCCCCGCGTTGGAGAAGGGCTGGCACGGGAAGCCGGCCGCCAGCATCTCCCCGTCCGGGATCTCGGAGGCGTCCACGTCCAGGATGTTCCTGGGGTCTATGGGCCCCAGGTTGAGCTCGTAGACCCTCTGGGCGTCCGGGTCGTGGTCGTTGGCCCAGACCCTCCTGAAGCCCGCCTTCTCGAAGCCCAGATCGAGACCTCCGCAGCCGGAGAAGAGCGATATTAGCCGGGGGGCAGCCCTCTTCCCGGCGGCAGGCCGGTGTTCGGCCGGGGTCCCGCAGACCTGCGGTCCGGCTGCCAGGCTCGATGCCCAGTGACCCGCGAGGGGGACGCCCGAGGTCGATGCGGGGCCGGGCGGTTCCGGCGCTGGGCCGTTTTGCAGGGTCAAGGGAGAATCCTCGGGGCAGGGGTACCGGCTGGGGGTGGTCGACGGGTGCCCGGATCCGGCTGGACTGCTTTCCGGAGCTCGTGGAGAATATTGCCCAAAACCTCTGCAATGTCAAGTCTTTTCTGTTGGTTTTTATCGTAACTTCCCGACTGGCTTACGGGTTAGCATGAAATGTAGTGAAATTTTTTTTTTAAATCGGAGAATGCTTCCGCGGCCGGCATCGGCGGCTGTCCGCACGGCCCGATGGAGATTACGCTGTCCGGCGTTCCGCGCCCGGCACCTGTCCGTCAAGCCGTGTCCGGGATTGGCCCCGGATTTGCTAGGATCCCTTCGGATCCGCTCCGGCACGGAAACGTCCCTGCCCCGGGCCTGCTTGGGTCCTGCTCGCGGCCTGCTCGGGAAAGCTGTCGGGACACGGCAGTCCCGAGGTACGGGGGGATTTTTTTTGAAGATGGATCGCATCGGGCGTCGCCGGTGCCTGGAGATCCCGGCCGAGCGTCCCGGGAACGCCGATGCGGTCGGCACGAAAAAACTCTTGACAAGGACGGGCCGAACTGAGTAGTATCGTTTCCGTTCTGATTCCGCTCTGCGGAGAATTTCCGCCGGAGGCCCACGCTTCCGGCTGCGGTTGATCAGCTGAAGCTGAAGGCCGGGGAAACCTCAAACGTTTCCTCGGTCTTTTTTTTTGCCCGGGCCGGTCCCCGTCGCAGCAGGGTAGCCCTCCGGCGGCTGGGACCGGCAGGAAGACCGGTGACGTCCCGGTCCCCCTGCCGGTCCGGGACCCCGTTCCGGACCGGACATTGGGATTTTTACTCGGGTCCCGGTCCGGTCCCCCCTCATCCGCGGGTCCCGGTCCGGTCCCCCCTCATCCGC
>JAISEQ010000492.1 GCA_031264045.1 Deltaproteobacteria bacterium | reverse complement strand
AGGGACGTAAACGCCGCTTTGAATATAAGGGCCGAGGGCCTGCGTATGCTCGGCCTGGTCATCGACAAGAACTGCGGGACACGCGGGGTTAGCCCGGACGTAAATCTGGCGTGCCCGAGACGGCATACGGGAAGCCCCCGGGCTTTAGCCCGGGGTATGTCACCGTTCTGACTTGACCCGCTGTCCCGGGATGCCCGGCCCCGGAAACGTCAGGACTTGACCCGTGGTACTGGGAATGCTCGGCCCAGGCCGCGATTGGCCTCGACGGGGTGCTGGGGATGACAGCCCAGGGCACCCTGGAGGTCTGCTGATACCGTTCAGGATTGTGAGTCCATGGGTGGTTCGATCATGGGCGTATCAGTCTTCCCCGTGAACCGATACCAAATATTATTGTATGCAGTATAAAAAATAGTAAAATTTTAAAAATTTTAAAACACTACGTGCGGCACAGCAGATGAACAATCCAAAAGATGTTTTTCATCATGAATTTGTTTTGTGGCTGTCAAGATAATCTTAATGTTCAGATGTTTTCCAGTGTATTACAACTGCTGCAATAAAATATGTTGCGATAAACTTCCTGAAAAATTTTTATTCACGTCACCTCCGTCAGGATGGTGAAGATGAAGCCGGAGTCCGTGATCCGCCGGATCTTTTCCTTGATGAAGGTCAGCCGGTCCGGGCCATAGTCGTGTTCCAGAGATGATGGGAGTTCGTTTGGTGAAGGCGCTTGCAGCGCTGGAACTTCGGGAAACTGCTTTTCCAGCCGATATTAGATGGCAATTGCTGCCGGAAGGCCATGTCAAAATTTCGGCACGGAGCGGCAGGAGCACCGCATGATGCAATACTCTTGCGGTGGTGATGTCAAACGGTCAAAAGCTGCCGGAAAGTCCTGTCCAAACAGCTGCGCGAAGCTGAAGGCACGCCGCATGCAGATCCATTTACAGGGGAGTGAGACTGCTGCGCGCATCAGTCAGGGGGGGGTGCGGGAGGGCGGCAGTTTCACGCGGAACGCGCTGGGAAACCTCCGCAACTTGCTGGGGGAAGGAATCGCGCCCTCCTTTAGCGTTGATACGTCTCCGCGTGGAGCCGGACAGACGCCCGCCCCGAACGGCCGGGCCGAGTCCTCAGGCTTCTCTTCGGATGTCTGCCGTATCAATTCAGTCGGGAGCTGAATTTTCGCCGGGATTCCATTGAGCTGAGGAGACTGATGTTCTTCTTGATGATTTTCTGCGGCTCACCGTTTGGCTTTCCCGCAAAGCGGGCACCTGCCGGCCTGTCCAATTCCCGGCGCGACATGATTCTTTTCAGAAAGGCGGCCGCATGCGGAATTTTCAGGAAAATTAAGGTGCGCCTTGAGATCTCGCCGGACCGGTTTCGCCTCATGTTCTTCCCGGAGCGGCTTCCTTTTCGGCAAGCGCATAAGCTCCGGCAGGAATGCGCCGGTTCGCGCCGGGGTTCATGGTTCGGGGTTGCGGGGGAAAATTGATTCCACTGCGAAAACTCAGTCCTCCTCAAATGAGAGGGTGAACACTATACGTCATCGGCATCGAAAGCTCCTGTATAAGCCAAATCCTCGTAATTTCGTGCAACCCTTGCCTGAGCGCTTTGGCCTCTGAAAGGTCAAGTGAGGGATTTCGCAGTGGAATCAAAATTGATTCGACAGCAAAAAACCCTCCCCTTCCGACGTGAGGGTGGACGTTATGAGTTTTCGGAATGAAACTCCCTGCGTTTAAGCCGAATTCTCGCCAATTCGAGCTTCCCTTGCGTACGGGCAGTGGTCTGCAAAAGGCCAAAGGAGGGCTTTTTGCAGTGGAATCAAAATTTACGGCAGGCCGCGTTTTCGCCGAAGGACATGAAACGGACCCCCGGAAGCGGAATGCCGCCGCCCGGGGGCCCGGGTCCGGAAAAGGAGTGCGGGCGTTCCGCGGGGGCGGCGGACGTAGGGAACGCGGCGGCCCCCGGGCGTCAGATGTCCAGTTCCCTCACGTTCAGGGCGTTCTCCTGTATGAACACCCTCCTGGGCTCCACGTTCCCGCCCATCAGGATGGTGAATATGTCGTCGGCGTCCATCGCGTCCTGGATCTTGACCTTGAGGAATGTCCGCCGGTGCGGGTCCATGGTCGTGTCCCAGAGCTGGGGGGCGTTCATCTCGCCGAGGCCCTTGTAGCGCTGGATCTTCAGGCCCTTCTGGCCGGCGGTCTCCATGTCGGTCAAAAGCTCCTCCTCGCTGTCGAGCTGGTAGCGGCGGTCCTTCTGCCGCACCTCGTAGGGGGGGGTGACCGCGCCGCGTATGGTCTCGCGGTACTTCACGTACTTCTGGAAGAGCTCGCCGTCGAGGAACTGCTGGTTCAGGACGTGCTTCCTGCGCTTGTCGTGGAGGTTGGTCAGAAGCAGGCTGTAGCCCTGGGGGGGGCCGTCGTAGTCGGCGCCGTTCTCCCCGTTCTCCCCGCGGGGCGGGCGCTCCGGCGGCGCCACGGGGGCGGTCACGTCTATGCCGCGCCCCTGGAGGGCGGCGGAGAGCTTCCCGGTCCAGGCCTCGTCGGCGAAGCCTCCGGAGCCCGAGTTCACCGCGTCGAGGATTATGCCCCAGAGCCGCGAGGGGAACCCCTTGCGGAGCTGGCGCTCCTTGAAGTCGTTCTCGGCCAGGAGGGACTTCAGGAGCGCCTTCAGGCCTTCGCCCCCGAGCTCCCCCCCCGCCGTCTCGGAGGAGAGCGTCCTCTCGTCCACGTAGCGCTTCAGCGTGAACTCCCGGAGCGCCTCCTCGTTCTTGATGAACTCCTCCTTCTGGCCGGACTTCACGCCGTAGAGCGGCGGCTGGGCGATGTAGAGGTGGCCCCTCTCGATGAGCTCCGGCATCTGGCGGTAGAAGAAGGTGAGGAGAAGCGTCCGGATGTGCGCCCCGTCCACGTCGGCGTCCGTCATGATCACGACCTTGTGGTAGCGCAGGTTCTCCATCTTGACGCCGGTGGCCCCGCTGGGGCCGATGCCCGTGCCGAGGGCCATTATTATGTTCTTTATCTCCTGGCTCGAGACGATGCGGTCGAAGCGGGAGCGCTCCACGTTCAGGATCTTGCCGCGGAGGGGGAGGATGGCCTGGAACTTCCGGTCCCGGCCCTGCTTGGCCGAGCCGCCGGCCGACTCGCCCTCGACCAGGTAGAGCTCGCATTCGGTCGGGTCCTTGGACTGGCAGTCGGCCAGCTTGCCGCACAGCGAGTGCCCGGAGAGCGCCCCCTTCTTGCGCTCCATGTCCCTCGCCTTCCTCGCGGCCTCCCTGGCGCGGGCGGCCTCCACGACCTTCTCTATGAGCTTCTTCGCGACCGCCGGGTTCTCCTCCAGGTAGGTCGCGAGCTTCTCGTAGACGAGCGAGTCCACGAGCCCCTTCACGTTCGCGTTCCCCAGCTTGGCCTTGGTCTGCCCCTCGAACTGGGGCTCGGGGATGCGCACGGAAATGACGGCGCACAGCCCCTCCCGCGTGTCGTCCCCGTCCAGGCCGCTCACCTTCATCTTCTTGGGGACGGACTCGGAGCCGAGGTACTGGTTCACCGCACGCGTGAGAGCGGTCTTGAAGCCGGAGAGGTGCGTGCCGCCCTCCACAGTGTTTATGTTGTTGACGAACGAGAGCACCTGCTCGGAGTAGCCGTCGTTGTACTGGAGGGCGCACTCCACGGAGATGTCGTTCGAAAGCCCCTCGAGGTAGACGGGCCTGTCGTGGATGACGCTCTTCTGGCGGTTCAGGTACTGCACGAACTCCACTATCCCGCCCTTGAAGTGGAATTCCGCGAACTCGGACGTCCTCTCGTCGGTCAGGCTTATGTAGAGGCCCTTGTTGAGGAAGGCGAGCTCCCGGAGGCGCTTGGACAGGATCTCGAAGCTGAACTCCGTCGTCTCGAAGATCTCGGCGTCCGGCTTGAAGTGCACCTGGGTCCCGCTCTTCCTGACGTCCCCGGCCGGCATGAGGGGAGTGGCCGGGACTCCCCGCTCGTAGCGCTGGCGGTACCTTTTCCCGGAGCGCTTGACCTCCACCTCCAGCCACTCGGAGAGCGCGTTGACGACCGAGACGCCCACGCCGTGGAGGCCGCCGGAGACCTTGTAGGTCTTCTTGTCGAACTTGCCGCCGGCGTGGAGCCTGGTCATGACCACCTCCACCCCGGAGACCTTCTCGGTCGGGTGCTCGTCCACGGGTATCCCGCGCCCGTTGTCCTTGACCTTCACGGTCCCGGCCTGGGTGACTGTCACCTCGATGCGGTCGCAGTATCCCGCCATGGCCTCGTCTATGGAGTTGTCCACCACCTCGTAGACCAGGTGGTGGAGCCCCTGCGACGAGACGCTTCCGATGTACATTGAGGGGCGCATGCGGACGGCGTCCAGTCCCTGCAGGACCTGGATGTGGTCCGCGCCGTAGTCAGTGTCTGGCCGTGCCGGGCCGCTGGGCGGCTTGTTGTCGTCGGTCATGGGTTCCTTCGTTTCGTCGTTGTGGCGGGGGGGGCTTTCGGGGCGCGCGGGAATGCTTCCGGAGCCGCGCCCCGGCCGGGGGCCGGGCGGCCGGGCAGACGGAATGCGGCCCGTCTCAGGCGGGACCGGGGAAAGGCGGAATCCGGGGGGGAGCGGCTCCCGGAGGACTCCGGGACCCGCCACCGGCGGCGGGAGGACCCTCGACGCGGCGGGTCCCGGGCCGGGTCCCGAAACCGGCCTCAGGGCGGGACGGAGGCGTTAGCGGGGAACTCGCCGGACGATGGGAACGTCGAGGGCGGGCGCGGCGGGACGGAGACGGCCGCTTCCGGGGGCGGGGCTCCCCCGCGGCTTCCGCCGGCGGGGGCCCGCGGGGGCTGTCCGGGGCCGCGGCCTCCGGCGCGTCTGGGGGCTCTCGGGGAAGCGGGGAGGGTCTTCGGGGCGGGGAGGGCCTCCTCCCGGACGGCTCCCCGCGGGCCCGCACGGCCGGGGGAGCTCAGCCGGCCCGGCCGGCGGAGGTGTCCTTCGGCGAGATGGTGGAGACGATGCACATCCAGCCCGGGTCGTCGTGGGCGGTGAGGACGACGGGAGTCTTCACGTCCACGTAGCTGATGCGGAAGCGCTCGCTCCGGATGGAGATGAGCGCCTCCAGGATGTGCCTGGGGTCGAAGCCCACGACCATCTCCTCGCCGGAGTACTCGATCGGGAGCTTCTCCTCGGCGTGGCCCACCTCGGGGTTCTCGATGGTGACGAGCACGGAGTCCTGGGAGAAGCGGAAAAAGACGACCCGGTACTTGGGCGAGTTCATGGGGGTCATGCGCTTCAGCGTGTCGGTCACTTCCCGGCGGTTCATCTCCAGGGTCACGGTCGGGTCGGGCGGCATGAGGCCGTTGTAGTCCGGGAACTTGCCTTCCAGGAGCCTCATGATGAGCACGGAGCCCTCCGCCCGGCAGGCGAGCTGCTTCGAGCTGTTGATGCCGATCATGACGCTCTCGGCGCCCTCGGCCATGCCCTTGAGCTCGTTTAGTCCCTTGCGGGAGACCAGCACCCCCTGTTCGGGGTTGAACTTCTCGATGCCCGCCGGCCGCATGGTCGCGACGTTCAGGCGGTTGGAGTCCGAGGAGACCAGGCGCACGGTCTCGCCCTCGCCGTCCTTGGACTCCTTGATCCAGTAGATGCCGGCCAGGTTGAAGTTGCTGGTGTTGGTGGAGACCGAGTTTATGGTCTTGCCGATGGAGTCGACCAGGGCGTCCCCGCTGAACTCGGCCATGTCCACCTCGGCGTCCTGGAAGGGGGCCAGGCGCGGGAAGTCGTCCGCGGAGAGCCCGTAGATGCTCCCCCGGAAGCTTTCGTTCGATATCTCCAGGGTCTGGTTTTCCTTCTCGGTCAGGGTTATGTATTCGTCCACCATGCCCTTCACGGTGTCGATCAGGGTCTTGGCGGGCACGGTGATCCTCCCGTCGCCGCCGGTCTCGCACTCGTAGTATGCCTGGTAGGTGATCTCGAGATCCGTGGCGCTCAAGACGAGCTTTCCGTCCTGCGTCTCCAGGAGAACGTTGGAGAGGATGGGCATGGAGTGGAACTTCCCGGCTATGTTCGATGTCTGGGAAAGGCCCTTCAGGAAATCTTCCTTCTTCACCTTGGCTTGCAGCATGGGTCCTCCGGATGTGTCGTGTGGCGGTCGGCGTCATTCCCCGTACGCCGGGGACAGGTCGCGGCCGGGTCTGGGTGGCCCCGGAGGCTCCCTGGCGGGCTTTCCATAGAACGATCGAGTATATCACTTTTCCGCAGGCCGGTAAAGGCTTTGTGCCGTCCGGGATCGTCTTGTCCCGTCCTCTGCGGACCCGTACGGAGCCGCCCCGCGGCCCGGGGGCGGACGCCGCCGGAGGCCGCCTGCCTCCCCGTCCCTCTCCCGGATCCGCGCCGCCGCGCGGTTTCCCGCGCCCGCGGCCGCCGCGGGCGAGCTTCCGGAGGGCTCCCTCCCGGAGCCCGGAGCCGCCCTCCGGCTGGCCGGGGAAGTATTTCGCGCGGGACGATTTTTTCCGGCACAGCCGGATTCCCCGGAAATACCGGCGATATTGTCACTACAGAACCGGCGTGACGGGCTCCCCGGCGGGGCGTCTCCGGCTCCGCCTCCGGAACCGCCGGGAGTGCCGGAAGCCCGGAAAGCCCGCGGGGGCGGCCCAGTTTCGGGCGCCAGCTCCCCCGGGCAGGCTCCGGGGAACCGTCTTCGGGAGCGCACGGTTACCGGCGGGAGCGGGTCCCCCGCCCGGAGCCCGGCCCCCCCGCCCTGCCGTTCCGGCCGGAGGCCTTCGGCCGTCCGGCCCTCCCGTCCCCGGCGGCCGCCTCAGCCGTCCCGTCCCGCCGGAAGCTGGCCCGCCGCGGCAAGCTCCCTCTGGGCCCAGACCGAGAGCTTTTCGCGGCTGATCTTGGCGTTGTGGCGGACGTCCACGGGGAAGGAGTCCTTCTTGAGGAACGTGGAGATGCCCTTGGTGCGGGGGTTGGACTTCGCGAGGGTCGCCAGTTCCCGGACAAGGGCCTTCCAGCGGTCGCGGGAGAGCTTCTTCACGGGCTCTATCACCGCCACCGGGTGCATGCGGCCGGCCTCGCCTATGCCGACCAGGGCCGAGCGCCTGACCAGGGGATGGTTGTTGAAGACCGACTCGCAGGGGATGGTGAAGAGGGGCCCGTCTTCCGTGGTTACCCTCTGGGCCTTCCTGCCGCAGAACCAGACCCGGCCCCGCGCGTCCCGCCAGCCCGCGTCCCCCATGCGCCTCCAGGGGAGGCCGTCGGGGCCGAGCGTCATCGCCAGGGCGTTGGCCTGGGGCATGTCGAAGTAGCTCTCGGCCACCATCGGCCCCCGGGCGACGAGCTCGCCCACCTCGCCCTGGGGCAGGATGTCCCGCTCGGAGAAGCCGTTCACGGGCCTGTCCGACACCCCTATCACGCGCACGTCCGCTCCCTCCACCGGACGTCCCACGCAGATGCCGAAGCCCTGCTCGCTCATGCCCCGGGAATCGCTTATCTCCCCGGCTTCCACGGCCGTGAGCGGCATGCCCTCCGTGGCCCCGTAGGGGGTGAACAGGCTGGCCCCGGGAGGCAGCACGGACTTCATGTCGCAGACCACCTGGGGCCTCACCGGGGCGCCCGCGCAGATGACCGTCTTCATGCCGGAAAGGACCATGTCCCTCTCCCGCAGGTAGGACGCCAGGTTGGCCAGGAGCGCCGGGGACGCGAAGAGGCTGTCCGCGCCGTGCCTGGCGACGGAGCCGACGATCTTCCTGGGGTCCGCGTCCCCAGGCCTTCTGGGGTCCATGTCGGCTATGGCTGCCGTGAGCTTCAGGACCGGGCAGAACAGCCCGAACAGCGGGAAGGTCACGAGCTCCGTGCCGCCCTCCTCCAGCCCGAAGGCGCCCCTGATGGCCTCCACCTGCGCCCGGAACATCGCGTGGGTGTACACGACCCCCTTGGCGGGCCCGGTGGAGCCCGACGTGAAGAGGATGGCGGCGGGATCGTTCTCCCGCGTCTCCACGGTGGGCCTCGGGGGACCCGGCCTCGCCCGCATCCTCGGATAGGACGCGCCACCCCATCCCCATGACCGGCCCACGGCCACCCTCTTCCTGAGACCCCTGAAGGACCCGGCGAAGGCCAGGCTCAGAAGGTGCGCCCTGGTCCCCCCGACCAGCCCCTGGGGACGGGCGTCGGCCAGGCATGCCACGGCCCTTCTCATGCCCATTCCCGGATCGACTATGACCGGCACCACCCCCGCCTTGAAAAGCGCGTACACCAGCACGTGGAAGTCCGGCCCCTGCCCCACGGCCAGGACCGCCCTGTCCCCCTGGTCGAAGCCCTCCTCCGTCAGGGCCGAGGCCACCACCGACGAGGCCCGGTCCAGTTCGGCCAGGGTCATGACCGTCCTGCCCTGGAAGTCCGGGAAGTCAGGGCTCACCACGGCGTTGAGCTCCGGACTCTCCTCCGCTGCCCTGCTCAGGAGATCTCCCGTGTTGAAGATCCTGCGGCCTCCGCCGCCCGGGGCCGCCGCCCCTTCCCGGGCGTCCGCCGCCCTCTCCTCCACCGAGATCGCGTTCGCCGCGATCGCGCAAGCGCCCCCGCGGGTCTCGTCGGCCGGACCCGCGCCGCCCGGCGGCGTCACGGGAGGCGCCGGGGAGGGCGCCTGGGCGGAGTCCGCCTCATCCGGATCCGGGCAGCCCTCCGGCGGGCCGGCGCCCGCCGCCCGGCCCCCGCCGTCCTGCGCGGTGGGGTCGGCCTCCAGGGAGGCCTCGATGGCTGCTCCGGCCTCCGCCTCCTGCCCGGCTTCCGTTTCCGTCTCCGGCACGGCGGGGGGGGCCGCCCGTGATCCGCCGGCGTCCGGTTCCCCGGCCGCGGAGCCGGCTTCCGTCCCGGCCTTCCCGGTCCCGGTCCCGGTCCCGGCTCC
>JAISEQ010000490.1 GCA_031264045.1 Deltaproteobacteria bacterium | reverse complement strand
GTCCAGGATGGGGCTGTCCAGGGAGGGCCCGCGCCTGAAGACGTTCAGGTCCAGGGGCGGGAGCTGGTCCGAAGGCAGGGCGTCCGACGCCGCCCAGCTGAGCCTCCTGCCGTCGGGCCCGTACCATTCGAGGGTCGAGAGCCCTGAGCGCTCGCGCAGGAGGCGCACCGCCTCGTCCGAGCACGGCGTCCTCGCCGGGGGGGGGGGAGGGCCCGGCGCTGGCCAGCGGAGGGGGCTGCGGCGTCCCGCCCCCCAGCGTCCCCAGCGTCACGTAGCCGTCGCCGTCTTCCTGGGAATCCCGCGCCGCCGGAACGGGCCGGTCCCCGGGTCCCGGCCGGGAAGGTGCCCCTCCCGGAGCCCCGGGGCAGCCGCCCTGGGCGGCCTGCCTCGCGAACTCCCAGGCGGCCCCCCTGGCCAGGGCGGGGAAGACCCTGCCGTGGACGTCCAGCGCCTCCTCCACCGCCAGGACGGAGTTCCGGGTCACCTCCACCTGGTTCTGGCTGAACCACGTCTCCCCCCCGTGTCCCACAAGGCGGTAGGCGAAGTAGAAGATGAGTATCGTGGGGATGAGCGACAGGCTTATGAAGGAGACCACCATCTTGGTCTGGAGGCTCCCGTAGGCCTGCCTCTCGAAGAAGACCCTGTAGAGGCCCTTCAGGATCAGGAACAGGAGGACCCCGAGCACCAGGATGGAGAGGTTGATGCTCACCAGGGTGACGACGCCCTGGTTGGACGAGAGGCCGGGGCCGAGGTTCAGGAGGCGGCGCTGAATGACCGCCAGGAGAAGGAGCCCCAGGACCGCCAGGACGATCAGGCCCTTCTCGTACTTCCTGCCCCTCCTCCGGCTGTCCGCAGGCCTGGATTCGGGCTCGCCTGGAGGGCTCATCCTCGCTCCTTTGCGGGCATCGGGGATCCGCAGGTGACCCCGGGGCGCCGCTCTCTCGGACGGCGCGGCCGGAAGGTGGACGGGACGGGAAGGGTCCGGGTCCGGGCAGGATCCGGGCCGGGGACGGGGGTCAGGGCCTGCGTGTCGGTGTCGGGGGGTCAGGGCCTTGCGTGTCGGTGTCGTGGGGTCAGGGCCTTGCGTGTCGGTGTCGGGGGGTCAGGGTCCGGGGGTCAGGGCCAGCGGGGCCCGGCAGGGAGGGCGGGGCCCGTCCGGACCGGCGGATGATCGGCGGGGGCGGGGCCCTGCCGGGAGACGGGGTCCCGGCTGCCGGGGAGGCAGGGGTCGGGCTGCCGGCGTTCCGGAAGGTCCGGGGACCGTGCCCGGCCCAGACGGGCGTCCGGGGCAGGGAGGGCGGAAAGCCGTTCAGGCTTGGGGTTTTGCCCGGAACCATATATTCTAGCACAGGGATCCGGGCCGGGCAAACGCCGCCGGCACTGGCACTGTGCGCTGCCAGCACTGCCCCGCTGCCCTCTGCGGCGCTGCGGCTGCCGGACCGGGGGATCGGGGGAAGCCGCCGTCCGCGGAAGACGGGAAAAGTTCGGAGGAAGGCATGCTGGGGCCGGCGATGCCGGAACCCCGGGGAGCCGGACCAGGGGATGCCGGGGGCGGGGCCGGCCAGGGGAACGCGGGGCAGGAGTCCGGAGGCCAGGCTCGGAACTGGGGAATGGAACCTGCAAGCTGGCCCTCGCGGTCAGCCTCCCCGCGAGCGGGGCCCCGAACCGGGCCTGACGCGGGAACCTGCGTTCCTTCCCGCGCCGGGGCGGCGGCGGGGGAGGGGCGTCCTTGACAAGACCCGGAAAATGATTATAGTTCGGTTAGCCTGCGGGGCGTTCCCGCGGAAGAACACCCAAGAACGTCCCATGCAAAAATCCATCCTCGACTGGAAGACACGCAGAGCAATCCTTGAGAGCCGCAGGGCGCCGGAGCCGGCGGAGCTCACCCGGGCAGGGCGCGAGCTCCTTGACGCCGGACGGCCCGCCGAGGCATGGGAGTTCTTCAGGAGATCCGGCGATCGGACTGCCCTGGAGGACCTCCGCCAGGCCGCCGTGGCCGAGGGCGACTTCTTCGTCTACTCCCTGGCCGCGGGCGTCCTGGACCTCGAGCCGGATCCCGCCGTCCTCGGCAGGCTTGCCGAGACCGCCCGCTCCATGGGCAAGGAGATCTCCGCGGCCAAGGCGGAGGCCGCCGCGGACGGCCTGTCCCCGAAGCCGGGCGCCGGGGGCGGAGAGTCCGGCGGTCCGCGGGGGGGCGGCTCCCGCCCGGACGGCGAGGAGCTCACGGGCTGACGGCCCGGAACCGTTCCGCCGGCTTCCGCCCGCCCGGGCCCCTGTCCGGGCTCGCCGGCCTTTTCCCGCCGCGGCATCCGCTCGCCGCGCCAGCCTTCCGGGACGCCTTCGGTCCCGCCCCCGGCCTCCGCGCCTTCCCGAGAACCCCTCCCGGGGCCCCTTCCCCCGACTTTCCTCCGGCCGCGTCGACCTTCGCGGGAGATTTCGGCCGGTCACGTCCGACGACATGCCGCAGGTTCCGCCAGCGGCCCTGCCGCGAACCGTCCGCGGCCTACCCGCCGGCCCCGTCTCCGGGGGCCAACGGCCCCGGGGCGCCAGGCCGCCACCGGAATGTCCACTGCGTATGAGCGAGAAGATAGAGTATTACGAGGCCCTGGGCGTGAGCCGGGGGGCCGACGGCGAGACGATCAAGAAGGCCTACAGGTCGCTGGCGCTGAAGTACCACCCCGACCGTAACCCAGGGGACAAGGCGGCGGAGGAGAAGTTCAAGGAGCTGGCCGAGGCCTACGGAGTCCTCTCCGATCCCGAGAAGCGCCGCGCCTACGACCAGTTCGGGCATTCCGGCCTGGCGGGCATGGGCGGGGGCGGAGGCGGGGGCTTCGAGGACGTCTTCCAGGGCTTCGGGGACATATTCCGCGACTTCTTCGGGGGGTCGGGCGGCTCGTCGGGCCGCCAGGGCCCGAGGCGCGGCCAGGATCTCGCCTACGAGCTGGACATCGACTTCGTTGAGGCCTTCTCGGGGGTCGAGAGGGAGATAAGCATCCCCAAGGAGGAGAACTGTCCCTCCTGCGGAGGCTCCGGCTCCAAGACCGGCAAGCGGGAGACCTGCCCCCAGTGCCGGGGCCAGGGCCAGGTCTTCCAGGGGCACGGCTTCATCCGCATGGCCAGCACCTGCCCCAGGTGCATGGGCCAGGGCACGGTGGCCGCCGACCCCTGCCCGGACTGCCACGGGCAGGGGAGGGTCAAGAAGCGCCGGGACGTCTCGGTCAAGATACCCGCGGGAGTGGACACCGGCCACCGTCTCCGCTACCAGGGCAAGGGCGACCAGGGCCGCCAGGGGGCCCAGGCGGGGGACCTCTACGTGGAGATCTGCGTGAAGCCCCACGACGTCTTCAGCCGCGAGCGCAACCACGTGCTCCTGGAGAAGAAGATCGACATGGCGCTCGCCGCCCTGGGCGGCGAGCTGGAGATCCCCACGGTGAACGGCGGCGCCCGCAAGGTGGACGTGCCCGCGGGGAGCCAGAACGGCAAGCTCCTGCGTCTGGAGGGCCTGGGCTTCCCGAGCCCGACGGATCCCTCCAGGAAACGCGGGGACCTCATAGTGGTCCTGATCGTCACCACCCCCAAGGACCTGACCGACCGCCAGAAGGAGCTCCTGAAGGAGTTCGCGGAGCTTGAGGAGGTGAAGAGGAACGAGTCGCTCTTCTCCGGCATCCGCCGCAAGGTGGGG
>JAISEQ010000055.1 GCA_031264045.1 Deltaproteobacteria bacterium | reverse complement strand
AGGCAGGTGGCCGGGATGGGCGACGACTGGTTCGTCAGGGAGGCCGCCAGGCGGGGATACGACCTTGTCAGGGAGCGGGTCGAGGCCTGCGCCTAGCCCGCCAACCTGCGCCCCGGTCGGCCCAAAGCGGCCGACCGTTCCGGGTTCCGGAGCAAGTTTCGTAACAGGCCGCAGAATCAACAGACTTTCGAAAGAAAGCCCTACAAGATCTGGGGCGATCCTGTCCGGATGATACTTGCCGGGTTCATTCTGTTGATCTTTTTTTCCGCCCTGGTTTCGCTGTGCGCCCCGCCGCCGCATGCGCCCTAATCCTTCCCACCCCCCTCCCCGGCCGGGGGCCCTCTCCCCCGGCCTTAGTCATCTAGACCATTTGACCCTCGAAAGGACCCCCGATACCCCTGCTCCGGCCGACCGGGAACAGTCCAGTCCATACCTTTTTGGATGCCCTTGACAAAAAAGTTGGCAGTATCATAAGGCTTATCATAGGCGCTTCCGAAAAGATGGCTGTCGGTTCGCTCCTGATAGGCTTGTTTCAAGACAACAAAGATGCCGCCTTCACGGCTCTTCTTTTTTTCATCGTTGCCCTAGGTCTAACTTTGACAACGCCGTCCGACTGAACCTATGGGTTAAGGAGCCATGCCATGGAATACTCCGAACTGCTGAGAAATATCGCCTGGGGCACGTTAGCTTTCTCCGTCCTGCTCGTAATCATCAAATGGATAGTGGCCTCCCGTCTCCGGAAGGCGAGGAAGGAGGAGTCCGCCCGGGAGCGCCCGCTTCCCGCCGGCCCCGGCCCCGAGCCGTCGGGCAATCCCTGACGCCGCCCCCGCCGGCCTGGCCGCCCAACCCCTTCACCACCCCCGAAAGGACTAATCCATGCCCCTCATCAGCACTATACCTGGCGGATATCTGACTGAATCGCCGGAAGGAGGCAGCTATGGATCCCGCCCTTAAGGTCATGCTTTTCGGCATAGGCATGCTCATCGTCTATATCGGTTTTGACATTGTTTTCCGGAAGGTCATCATGTCCCGCTTCCGGAGAAAGACGGAGGCCCTTAAGGCTAAAGCCGCACAGGATTCCGCTCGCGCTCCACAACCACTGCCTTCCCCGGAAGCTGCCCCGGACCCCCGGCCCTAACCTTCCGCCGAAGGAACGGGAGACGACGTCCTGACCCCGGACACCGCTCCCGAAAATGACCACCCCATGAACCCAAACGATTTTTTGTCGTACGTTGCCATAGGCGTCTTCATCTTTTCCGTCGTCATCCTGCTCCTGAAACGGAATGTGGCCTCCCGTCTCTGGAAGGCGAGGGAAGAGGCCGCCCGGGAGAATCCGCTTCCCGCCGGCCCAGACCCCGAGCCGTCGGGCAATCCCTAGACTCTGAAAAAAAGGCCTCCGTCTTCACACAATCTTGCCCCCTCCCGACCGGGGAGGGGCCCTCTCCCCCGGCCCTTCACTCCCGAAAGGACCGCCGATGCCCCTTCTCGTATCCTGCCCCGCATGCGGTCTCCAGATATCGAATTTGGCCGAGTCCTGTCAGCAGTGTGGCCATCCGGTCGCCCGTGATATACTTTCCGGGAAGGCCGGAGAAGTTGCCGGACAGCTAAGAGCCGTTAAAGACAACCTGGCGGCCCAGAAAAGGAAGGTTGGCGTGGCCTTGAGGACAGCCGCAGGCGCATGCGAAAAGACGGCTGCAGGCTGTCTCCTGGTAGGTCTGTTTCAAGTCAACGAGAAAGCTTACTTGGCGGCACTTGGTTTCTTCTTCACTTCTTTGGTTCTCAACCACCTGGCATCGGACTGACCGGCCACAAGGAGACCGGCATGGACCCAGCATACCAACTCATGCTTATCGGCCTGGGGATCCTTGTCTTTTTTACTTGCTACCGTATCGTCTTCGACAAGGTGATTGCCCCCCGCTACCAGAAGCAGATAGAAGCCCTTGAGGCTGAAATGGAACAAGAGGTTGCCCGTCCCCCGGCATCACTGGCCGGAACGGAGACGCGCGGGGCCCCGACCGCCGGCATGCCGTTCTGAATTCCAGGAGCCTCCCATGAATCCATATCTCGCGGCGGTCATATCGGTGTCGGTTACGCCGTAATCATGCGGAAGGCGAGCATTGCCCGTGCCCGGAAAAGATTCGGCATCGCGCAGGCCATGCGGGCGCAAGAGCTCGACTCATCTTCCGGAAACCTGGGGCGCGAACTCTGACGCGGCCGCCCCTCTCCGCCCTCCTCCCGCCGGCCGGGGGCCCCTCTCTCCCCCGGCCCGAAAGTCCCCGCCATGGCAGCACCCTTCATCCGCCAGCTCCACTACGGCGACAACCTCCAGCTTCCCCCCGACTTCACCTCCGGGACCGTGACTTTCCGCCGTAACCGCCCGGCGCTTCCCCCGCTGGAGCGGAAGCCGATATTCTAAGTATGCCCTCCGCCGGAGGCGACATCCCGCCCGCCACGTGCTACACTCTTTTCAGACCGGGGACAAGGAACCGGAAGAAAGGACCCCTATGAGACTCCTCATCCCCTGCCCGGCATGCGGGAGGCATGTGGCCTGCCAGGCGGAGGCTTGCCCGCAGTGCGGATACCCCATCGGTGCCGCCGTCCTCGAAAAGGACAAGGGCGCGTCCCGGTTGGAAGCCGCGGCGAAAGGCATGTCGACATGGAAAAGGAAAAACCGGCGTTACTATGACATATTTATAGATGCCAGCGAAAAGACGTTGGTAGGTTCCATCCTTATCGGCATGTTCCAGCAGAACCTGCTGGCCTGCGCGGCCGCTTTCGTTCTTTTCGGCTTGTCCCTGCTCCTACTCTGGCGGTCGCCGGACTAGAACGCCAAAGGAGATCCGCCATGAATTACGCCTATATGGTGCTGCTATTCGGTTTGACCATTTTTGTGTGCGCCGTCGCTTTAGACGTCTACAACAAGAAAGTTCTCCTTCCCCGATTCAAAAAGGAAATGGCGGAGGCCCAGGCGGAAGCGGACAAGGAGGCCCTTTCGGCCGGCCTGCCTGAAACCGAGCTGTCAAAGTAATCGAGGATTGCCATGCAGGAGTTAATAAATTTTAATGTTATTTGGGATGCCGAGGCGGAAGTCTGGATTGCTTTGTCGCCGGAGCTGCCGGGATTCGGTCTTGAGTCAGACAAATTTGAAGTTCTTCTCCAGAAAGTTTTTTTAGCCCTGCCTGAATTTTTGGAACTTAACCGGGCTGTTGACGCATCTTCGGAAAAGCGCGAGTTGAGCGTTAAGTTCAGCGCCGATCAGCTTGAGCTCTTTTCGACTGTTACGGTTTAAGACCGGTGGCAGATTATGAAAAGAAAGTGATCGCTGCTCTCAGGCTTATCGGCTGCATCTTTGTTCGTGAGGGAAAAGGTGATCACTCCATTTGGTATAGCCCCGTTACAAACAAAAACATTACCGTCACAAAGAAAATGAAATCCAGGATTTTAGCCAACGCCATATTAAAGGATGCCGGCAGCTCCATAAAATACTGATGCGGCGTTCCGCCCGCCTGGTTCCCGGCCCAGCTTCACACTTCGGCCCCCGCCCTCAGACCGAGGACGGGGGCTTTTCCGCGCCCGCCGTCTTCACTGCGGAAATGGCCTCCGGGCCATAGCAACAACTGTGCCAAAAACGGCTGAAAATAGGTGTAGACTAACGAAATGCAATCGTTTTAGTATGGGTGGTGCCCGCAAGAGCGGGCTGCCCTTCCCAGGAGGTGGGCCATGACAGATGCCGCCGAATCATCTCCGGTCATCAATTCTGCAATCGCTGTGGCCAACTGGTTTATCGAGCAGAACCGGAACGACCCGAGCGAGCTGACCCACCTGAAGCTCCAGAAGATGCTCTACTTCGCCCAGGGTTGGCACCTGGCCTATTTCGACGTCCCCCTGTTCGAGGATCCCATCGAGGCTTGGAAATACGGACCGGTCGTCAGGTCCGTGTATCGTGCGCTCAACGGCCGCCCTAAGAGCGAAATCCTGACAGAGCCGATCGAAGGATATGTCCTTCACGGAGCCGACTACCTGGATTGGGGAACGCCAGAGATGACCTCGCGTGACGATGACACCGAGAAGTTCATGCGGTTCATATGGAATAGCTATTCTAAAATGGAGGCATGGAAACTTGTATCCATAAGTCACGCAAGAAATTCGCCCTGGGACAAGGTGGCCAATTCACCCGGAAACCGCGCGGCAGCCACGGATTATGAATGGTACGGAGAGTATTACGATCTGGTGATACCGGTGGAACTCATGAAGTTCTATTTCAAGTGGTTGTTGACAAGGACAAGCTAATATGAATGAGAAAGACAGTCGGTTGAAGTCATTGCCGCCTGCTGCAAAATTACCGCCTGCGGCCGAATTGTTACCGGAGCCCGATGCCGAAAAATCGCTTTCCAGTTCTTTTGAACCTGAAAAATCAATTACTTTAACAGCCTATCTGTCACAGGAATGCGAGGAATATAAGTCACAAATTAAGAGCCTTATGACAGCAGCTAAAAAACAGTACGAGAAGTTAAATTCTATGATACAAGAAAAGGATGCGGCAATCTTAGATGCAATAACTAATAAAGATGCAGAAATTCGAGATATAATTGAGAATAAGAACGCGGAAATCAGGATAATGTCTGAGGAAACGAAGACGTTAAGCAATGAAAAAGCCCGCGTGGAGTCCGAACACAACAAGCTGAGAAGGATCTGCTTTGGTGTCGCGATTATTACCGGAATCGCCACAGTTTGTACCGGATCAGAATTAACGCTCCTAAGCGGGTTCCAACCTTTAAAGCTTATCGGTGCCGTGCTTACGGCGGGAGCGTGTTTTTGGTCGGCCTGGTTGTCATACGGCAGAGGTGTAAAAGCAGAGGATAAGGCCGTTCCGACGAATCGCCGGTCCGCGCCTTCCCCGGATCCGGTGGAATAAACCTCCCGCCTGGACGAGGACGGGAAACACGAGATTGACGGGCTCTGCGAGGTTTGCCGAGGCTGTCCGAGACGGAAAGGAGCCACGCCGGGAGGCTGCCCCCGGACGGCCGGGGATCAGCCGTCCGGAAATCCCGGACACCTCCCCGGGCTCCCGAAAACCGCCCTTGCGGCCACGCCGCACCTTAACCGCACTCCTCCCCGCGCCCGGCGGAAAAGCCCGTAAGGACCCCTCAGCGGGAGCCCGGGGGGCACTCACGCCTCCCGCAGCTCCATGTCCGGAAGCGGCCCCCGAAGCTTCCCGAACTCCGGAACGTCCGGGGAGAAGCAGATCAGGCAGACCGTCACGCCCGACTCGTCCTCGCGCGGCTTCAGAACCTCCTCGACCGCCCGGACGCACCAGCGGAGCCAGGACGCGTCCTCCAGGAACAGCG
>JAISEQ010000450.1 GCA_031264045.1 Deltaproteobacteria bacterium | reverse complement strand
GTTCCTGCCTGCCCCGGTCGGCGGCACCCCCGTCCCCACCCCCCTAAACCGTTAGATCTTCACGGCCGGATGCGCTAGAATGCACCGGAACTGTCGCCATCTGCCCGTCCGACCGCCGTCTGTCGGCCACGGCGGGCTTCCTTGAGCGGCGGCCGGAGGTACCGGCCTGCCGAGACGGGGCCCCGGAAGGCCCCCCACCCCCGGAGAGACGCGTATGTCGATGATCATAGGTATGGCGGGCAAGGGCGGGACGGGCAAGACCACCCTGGCCGGGCTTGCCGTGAGGTACCTGGCGAAGATTGGCAAGGTGCCCATACTGGCCGTGGACGCCGACTCCAACGCCAACCTGGCGGACGTCCTGGGCATGAGCTACCAGCACACCCTGTCCGAGGCCAGGGAGGAGATGAAGTCCACCGGCGGCAACGTCTCCATCACGAAGGACACCCTGATAGAGCTCCGTACCCAGGAGGCCATAGTCGAGTCCGACGACTTCGACCTGGTGGTCATGGGCCAGCCGGAGGGCTCCGGCTGCTACTGCGCCGCCAACTCCATCCTGGCCGCCGTCCTGGAGAGGACGCTCAGGAACTACCCCTACCAGGTGATAGACAACGAGGCGGGCATGGAGCACATATCGCGGCTCACGGCCCGGTACATGGACATCTTCTTCGTGGTGTCGGACGCCTCCAGAAGGGGGCTCATCGCCGCGCTGCGCATCTGGAAGCTCGTGGACGAGCTCAAAATCCGCATCAAGCACAAATATCTCATCGTGAACAGGACCCGGGGGGATCTCATCCCCGAGGTCAAGGACATAATAGCCAGGGAGAAGATGGAGCTGGCCGGGGTCGTCCCCGACGACCCGGCCATCTACGACGCCGACCAGAACGGCGAGCCCACCTCCTTCCTCACCTCCGAGAGCCCTGCGGTGAAGGCCGCCCTGGACATCTTCTCCAGGACCCTGGTCGAGGACTGAAAGCCCGCCCGAGCCCCGGCCCCGGCTCCCCGGCGGCCCGTCCCGGAGACGGGCTGCCGAACGCCCGGGCGGGCTTTTCCCCGGCATTCCCCCGGCCTGGCGGCCCCGTCTCCCCCGCACGTGGCCCGGGGCTCCCGGCCGACCTGAACCCCCATGACTGAACTCGAGCTAGAAACGCCCGACAGCTACCTGAAGTCCGCCCTCCGCATCGCCGACTCGCGCCTGTCGTCCTTCAGGAACGCCGGGGAGGTGGAGCTTGCGGCCGATGATCTGAACGCCTACCCGGGCCGGGAGAGCCTCGGGCCCCCTTCGGCGGGGAGGGTCCTGGAGGACGAGGGGCCGGATCTGGCGGAGCTCGGCCGCAGGGCGGTTCTGGACGGCAGGATCTTCTGGGAGCACACGGCGGCCGGGGAGGCTACCAGGCTCGGGATGGGGCACAAGTACTTCATCCTGCCCGGCCGTCTTGAGCGGGCGCTCTCCGAGGACGGGGGCCCGGCCCCCGAAGGAGGGCTCTTGCCCCTGGAGCTGGGCAGGAGGCATATGATTCAGCTGGCCTTCGAGATCAGGAGGCTTGCCGTGGAGTCCGGGGTGGATCCCGAGAAGGCCATGGCCCGGCAGAGGATGCTCCTGGTGATACCGGAGGACGGCATGCCGGCGATGGCCGAGGGCGCGGCCAGGGATCTGGCCGGCATCCTCCCCCGCAGCTCTCTCCTCTTCATGGTCCAGACCGCCTTCCTCGGCCTGGAGAAGGGTCCGTCGGGCTGGGCTCCGGATCCGCGCTCGCCGAAACGGCTCCACAACCCCGGCTACCTGGCCATGCAGAAGGCCATGGAAAGGCAGCTCTTCCGGCTGGACGACGAGGGAAGGCCCGAGCCCCTGTCCAGGGAGGCCTTCCTGGAAATTCTCGGCGAGGCCTGGGATCTCGTGAGCTATAACATAGAGGACCTCGGCTACCTGACCGCCGCCCTGGACCTGGAGACGGCCGGACTCGCCGTGAAGAAGCGCTCTGAGGGTTTCGGCATGATGATGGAGGTCATCCCCAACAACCCCGAAAGGCCGATCAAGGGGGGTATGCACGCCTACGACCCCGGCCTCGGGCGCGACGTGGTGGTGGAGAGCTTCCGTCTCAAGGGCGTCAGGCCGGAGGACATAAGGTTCCTGAACAAGAACTTTAACCACTACCTCGACCCGGCACGGATAGTGGAAAGAATCCGGGACGAGGGCCTCTTCATGCCCGTCTCGGTCAAGGACGGGAGGCTGTACTTCCAGCCGGTCCAGGGTGACATAAGCTTCTGGGCGAAGACCTTCTTCTTCACCCGCAGGAGGGCCGCGCCCATAAACGGCCTCAAGTCGCGCCAGGACATCCCGAGCGCCCTCGAGGCCATGAGGCTCCAGGACGCGCAGCCCGGGTTCGCCGGATACGTCCGGAAGCTCGTAGGCTGACGCGGCGTCCGCCTGGCATGACGGAGCCGGGAAGCGGATCGGGACGGCGCCGGTGAAGCGCCGAGGGTAATGGAACGGACGCGCTTCCCCCCGGAAACGCGGTCCGAGAAGCTCTCGTCCGCAGCGCAATAAATGCATGACCGTCCGCGTCCCATAAGTCATGCTGATGTCTGGCATGCTGAACCGCGAACATGACGGGAACGCGAACAGCACCATTTCAACGGACGGCACACGAACTCATGCAGGACAATCTAGTCAATGCCGAACCATATCCCAGCGTCTGCAACCGGTCGCAAAATGTTTAACCTGCAGTTTATCATTCTGAGACTTGGTTTTAGTCCTGCAGAATATCACATGCCTCCATGATGAATTTGATATTTCTTTTCTGAGCGATGTCAGATCTCTCCCTCCGCCTTCATCTCTTTCAGCCTTCCGCCTTCCTCCGCCTTCTTCATCCGCCTACCTCTTCCTCCGACCTCTCCCTCCGCTCTCTGCCTCCACGCGGAAACGCGATCGCGATGGGCAACTGGCCGATGAGGAGGGGCTACTGGCCAGCCTTCCCGCTAACGCGAACTTGTTTCAGCTCAAAGTTTTAGTTATAATAGGCTCTGTTTTGATAATAATTTATATATACATATATATCTTATTAATATTTTTTTCCTTAAAATA
>JAISEQ010000433.1 GCA_031264045.1 Deltaproteobacteria bacterium | reverse complement strand
ATCCAGGCCTTCGAGCCGATCCTCATCGAGGGCAAGGCCATCCAGCTCCACCCGCTGGTCTGCACCGCCTTCAACGCGGACTTCGACGGGGACCAGATGGCCGTGCACGTGCCCCTGTCCAGCGAGGCCCAGACCGAGGCCCGCTGCCTCATGATGAGCACCAACAACATCCTCTCCCCCGCGAACGGGGACCCGGTGATAGTGCCCACCCAGGACATCGTCCTGGGGCTCTACTACCTCACCATGGAGAAGCCAGGCGCCCAGGGCGAGGGCAGGATCCTCTCCGGCGTGAACGAGGTCCGCATGGCCTACGACGCCGGGAAGCTGGACCTGCAGGCCAGGATCACCGTGCGCGTGGACGGCGAGCGCGTGCCCACCACCACGGGCCGCGTGCTCCTCTACGAGATCATGCCCCCCGCCATCCGCTTCGCGGAGGTGAACAAGCTCATGAAGAAGAGCGCCCTGAAGGATCTGGTGGCCACGGCCTTCAGGCGCTGCGGGACCAAGGACACGGTCATACTGGCCGACAAGATAAAGGACATGGGCTACCGCTACGCCACGCGGGCGGGCATCTCCATCTGCATCGCGAACATGATCATCCCCGACTCCAAGCCCGGCATCCTCGCCTCCGCCGAGGAGCTGGTCCGGAAGGCCGAGAAGGAGCACTCCGACGGCGCCATCACCCTCTCCGAGCGCAACAACAAGATAATCGACATCTGGGAGAAGGCCAAGGAGGACCTGGCCAAGGCCATGATGGAGCAGATGCGGACCAAGAGGATAGACACCGGAGTCGCCGGCCCCGAGGCCGCGGGGGCCGAGGGGTTCAACCCCATCTACATGATGGCCGACTCCGGGTCCAGGGGCAACAAGGACCAGATGAGGCAGCTCTCCGGCATGCGCGGGCTCATGAGCAAGCCCACCGGCGAGATAATCGACCAGCCCATCACCGCTAACTTCCGCGAGGGCCTCTCGGTCCTCCAGTACTTCGTCTCCACCCACGGTGCCCGCAAGGGGCTCATCGACACCGCCCTCAAGACCTCCAACTCCGGCTACCTCACTCGCCGCCTGGTGGACGTCGCCCAGGACAGCATAATCCTGGAGGACGACTGCCGCCCGAAGCAGGGGGGCTACATCGAGGTGGAGCCCCTCCGGGACGGGCCGCTGATCCTCCAGAACCTGGGCGAGAGGATTCTGGGGCGCACCGCCTTCGAGGACATCGTGGACTCGGGCACCAAGGAGGTGCTCGTGAGGTCCGGGGACGAGATAGACGAGAACGGCGTGGCGGCCATCATGAAGTCGGGGCTGACGCGCGTTAAGATCCGCTCGGTCCTGACCTGCGAGTCCAAGAAGGGCATCTGCGCCAAGTGCTACGGGCGCGACCTGGCCCACGGGAAGATAATCCAGATAGGCGAGTCCGTGGGCATCATAGCCGCCCAGTCCATAGGCGAGCCCGGCACCCAGCTTACCATGCGCACGTTCCACATAGGCGGCACGGCCAGCCAGAAGCAGACGACGTCGTCCATCTCGGTGGGCGTCTACGGAACGGTCGGCTTCTCCCGGGACGTGAGGCTCATCCGCAGCGTCAACAACGAGCTGGTCGTCATGTCCCGCAAGGGCGAGATGTACGTCCTGGACGAGGCCGGCATCCCCCGCGAGACCCACATCCTCGGCCACGCCGCCCGCCTGAAGCTGCGCTACCTGAACGGCCTTTCCCCGGCCGAGAGCGCCGACCCCGAGGAGGTCGCGAGGGCCAGGGAGGCGCTCCTGGCCATGATCCCCGCCAGGGCCGAGAAGGTCCGCGCCGCGCTGGGCGGCCAGAAGGGCCCTGGGGACCTGAAGTCGCGCCAGGCAGCCGTCTCCGAGTCCTTCGCCTCCCTCGCCGCCGTCCTGGCTGCCAGCGACTGCCTGGAGTCCTCGGGGCACCTCACCCAGCTGAGCATCGAGGACCCGAGGGTGCTGGCCGTGCAGTCCGACTGGGACGAGCTCCTGGAGACCGTGGACCGCTCCAAGGTCCTGCTGGACGAGTACAACCTCCAGCACGAGGAGGATCTGGCGCGGCTCGGGAAGGACTTCGACCTTAAGGTCCGGCCGGGCATGGTCTGCGTCGTCTGGGACCAGTTCGCGCGGCACATACTCACCGAGGCCACCGGAAGGGTCAAGTACCAGGATCTGGTCGACGGCAAGACCTTCATCACCAAGGAGGACAGCCTCACCTCCAAGACCGAGAAGATGGTCATAGAGTTCAAGGGCAACGAGGACATGAGGCCCCGCATAGCCATAACCGACACCAGGGGCGAGGGGCTCAGGACCGACAAGGGCCACTTCATAGACTACCCCCTGCCGCTCAACGCCAACCTCCTGGTGGAGGACGGTGCCAAGGTCTTCGCCGGGCAGTCGCTCGCCAAGATCACGAACGAGACGTCCAAGACCAAGGACATCACCGGAGGCCTCCCGCGCGTCTCCGAGCTCTTCGAGGTGAGGAAGCCCAAGGAGGTGGCGGTCATAAGCGAGATAAACGGCACCGTGTCGTTCTCCCCGCACACCACCAAGGGCAAGCGGCGCATCATAGTCACCCCCGACCAGGGCGACCCCGTCCAGTACGAGATCCCCAAGAGCAAGCACGTCATAGTCTCCGAGAACGACTACGTGCATTCCGGCGAGAAGCTCATAGACGGCGCCGCGAACCCCCAGGACATCCTGGCGATAAGGGGCGCGAACGAGCTCGCCAAGTACATAGTGGACGAGGTCCAGAAGATATACCGCGGCGAGGGCGTGCACATAAACGACAAGCACATCGAGGTCATAGTCCGCCAGATGCTCCGGAAGGTCCGCATCGAGGACGCCGGCGAAACCGGCCTCCTCGCCGGGGAGTCGGTGGACCGCCAGAAGTTCATCCGCATAAACGAGGAGGCCGAGCGCCAGGGCAAGATCCCCGCCACCGCCTCCCCGGTGCTCCAGGGCATCACCAAGGCGTCCCTCTCCACCGAGAGCTTCATCTCGGCCGCGAGCTTCCAGGAGACCACCAAGGTGCTCACCGAGGCCTCCGTCGCGGGCAAGGTGGACACCCTGACCGACCTGAAGGCCAACGTCATCATGGGCCGGCTGATCCCCGCGGGCACCGGCCTCCACAAGTACATGATGCGCATTCCCAAGGAGAGCCCCGCCGAAGTCCGCGTCTCCGACGAGTAGCCCGGCGGGCACGCCGCGGCCCTGGGCCGCGGACCTCGCTTTCCCTCCGGCCCCCCGGCATCCGGCTCCAGCAGTCGGGCGCCGGGGGACCTTCGCTTTCGGGGCCGGGAGTTCGGCATGCCGCGCCGGGCCCCGGACGGGGGAGCGGAAAGGAACTCCGGCGGCGCGGCCGCCGGGCCGGGAACCGGCGCGGGGGATCCGCCCGGAGGCGGGTAGGGGGGCCCCGGACTTCCGGCGTGTCCCCCTGCGGCGCCGGGGCTTGCGGCAGAAGAGGCCTTGTCCCCGTACTTCCTGACTTCCGGACTCCGGACTTCCGGACTTCAAGGCTGTTGACTTTCATTATGATTTAATATAGGTTCCGAAGTTTAGGGCTGGGGGAACCTCGAGACGGGTTCCGTCTGACCCGGATCGGGGAAGGACCGGATCCCTCGGGAAATCCTGACCCAGT
>JAISEQ010000430.1 GCA_031264045.1 Deltaproteobacteria bacterium | reverse complement strand
TGCGGTGCCGTGAAGGACGCCCTCGGACTGTCCGAACGCGTCTACATGTGCGACTCCTGCGGACACTCGCAGGACCGGGACGTGAACGCCGCGCTGAACATCCGTGCCGAGGGACTCCGTTTGCCGGGGATCGCTCGCGAAAAGAACCGCGGGACACGCGGGGCTAGCCCGGGCGTTGATCTGGCGGGCCCGAGACGGCATACGGGAAGCCCCTGGGCTTTAGCCCGGGGTATGTCACCCTCTTTACCAGTCCTTCCGGCTTTGCCCGCAGAAGTCCGGAACGGATCGTCAGCGAGGGGTCCCCGTTTCCTCGGCAATGCCTTCCCGGGCCAGTGGCCGTCTCAGGGCGTGTCCCCCCGGCACAGCTTTCCGGGAAGCGTCGTCTGAGACTTTTCAGCGACGGTATAAGACTGAAATTGTCCCGCTCCCGCTTTCCAGGCGGGACATGCGGCCGCCGTGGCCCGCTTCAACATGCGGCCGCAATGGCACGCTTCAACGCAATGGCACGTTCCAACGCAATGGTACGCTCCAAAGTGAATCTCATGATCTAATGTCGATTCCATACGGTTCATAATGGGCTGATCAATCGCTATTATCCCTGTTATTGTGTCATGACTCATTTTCGGGACCTGAGGAGGCGTCCGGGGGCTGGAAAGGGCGCCCCATTCCTAGTGCCTCCGGTCCGCTCCTAGTGCCTCCGGTCCGCGGGCGGCTTCCGGCGGCCGGGCCCGCCGGGCCCCGGACATCTCCGTCCGACCGTCAGACCGTCCGGCAGGCGGTTTGACCGCCCGCTCGGGAATGGAATATAATTATCGATCAGCGGAGCGGGGTTCCGGAGGAGCGGCCCGCACGGGTCCGGCCCCCTTTTCCTTAAGCTCCGCGAAGGTCCGAACCGCGGCCCTTGAGGCCCTCCGAGCCAGGCGGTAACAAGCGCAAGTCCATATTCGAGAAACTTCAAGGAGACGACATGTCAGAAGAACGGAAGTATCAGTTCAGCTGGGAGCTCATTGGCGATCTCGACACCGCCAGGCCGAACCTTGGCCCCAAGCTCCGCATGGAGGCCTACCGTCTGCTCCAGTTCTGCACCAGGGACATCCTGGAGCAGCGCTACGGTACGGACGCCGCGGACAAGATTTTCTACGACGCGGGCGAGCTCGCGGGCAAGCACTTCTACGCCAACGCCCTCGATCACCCGCCGGAGGACATAAACGACCTGGTAAAGCAGCTCCAGGCGACCCTGGTTGACATCGGCATCGGCATCTTCAAGGTCGAGAAGATAGACGAGAACCTCGAGTGCATCATGACCGTGGCCGAGGACCTGGACTGCTCGGGACTGCCGGAGCTGGGCTACGGCGTGTGCGTCTACGACGAGGGCTTCATAGCCGGCATCATGGAGTCCTTCACGGGCAGGCCCTTCACCGTGAAGGAGATCGACTGCTGGTGCACGAACGAGCGCACCTGCCGTTTCGAGGCCAAGCCCAAGGCGGTGTAGGGGGTACGGGCGGACACCACTATCCTCCGGCGTCGGCCGGAGTTGACGCCGCGAGATGCGCCGGGCCCGGGGAAATGCCCCGGGGCCGGGGCCTCTCGGCAGGGCGGGACCGGTCGCGGGCGTGATGGGCGGCGGAGGCGCGGCCCTCCGCGGACGACCTGAATTTGCCGGTAGGCGGGGCCTGCCGGGGACTGGACACGTGGCACAGGACTCTTACAGAAAGAGCAGGATGAGGACCTTCACCAGGGCCGACGCCGAAGCCATGTTCAAATTCCTGGAAAAGGTCATAATGGACAACAAGACGCCCGTCCTGCCCCCCGAGTACGCCGAATGGGACACCTTCCACTCCCTCTACCAGCACACTTCGGAAATCAAGAACGCCCTCATCAACTTCGCCAAGGGGGATCTGGACCTCCGGATGGTCAAGAAGGGGGCCACCTCGGGGAACCTCAAGGCGATACTCGCGAACCTCTCGCATCTGGCCTGGCAGTTCAAGGTGGCGGCCTCGGGAGACTTCAGCCACACGGTCGACTATATGGGCGAGTTCTCCGAGGCCTTCAACCTCATGACCTCGTCCCTGGCCAGGAACGAGAGGCAGCTCCGGGAGAAGCAGGAGGAGCTTGCCAAGCTCACCGTGGAGCTCACGAAGGAGATCCGCCGCAGGGACCAGGTCGAGGCGGCCCTCAAGGCCTCCGAGAGCAACTACCGGAACCTGGCTCTCCATGACCCCCTGACCAAGATCTACAACCGCGGCTACTTCAACGAGGCCGGGGGCCGCGAGGTGGAGATAGTCCGGAGGCGCGGGGACGATCTCTCGCTCCTGATGATGGATCTGGACAAGTTCAAGCGCTTCAACGACACCTTCGGGCACCTGTCGGGGGACGCGGCGCTCATCCACACCACCATGATAGTGAAGGAGCTCCAGCGGAAGACCGACATCTTCGCCCGCTACGGCGGCGAGGAGTTCGTGCTCCTGCTCCCCCAGACCAACCTGAACGAGAGCCTGGACATAGGGGAGCGTCTCCGCCGTGAGATTGCATCCCGCTTCGACCCGGCCCCCAACTGTCACGATCCC
>JAISEQ010000404.1 GCA_031264045.1 Deltaproteobacteria bacterium | reverse complement strand
GAGAACGGGGTGAGCGGCACGCACTGGCTCATGCCGCCCCCCGCGGCGGAGCCCTTGATGTTCATGGTGGGCCCGCCGGAGGGCTGGCGGATGGCCGCGGTGACGTTGAGCCCCCTGAGCCCCATGCCCTGCACGAGACCCATGGTCGTGGTGCTCTTGCCCTCGCCCAGGGGGGTCGGGGTGATGGCCGTCACGTCTATGTACTTCCCGTCGGGACGATCCTTCAGCCTCTCCAGGACCTTCATGTAGTCGACCTTGGCGACATAGTGGCCGTGGGGCAGGATCTCGTCATCCAGAAGCCCGATGCTCATCCCGAGATCGCGCACCCGCACGAGCTCGCTCTCCGCCGCCTCTGCAATCTGGAAGTCCCTGGCCCCCTTGAGCGTGAAGTCCTGCCATTTCAAAACCATTTCGCGCCTCCCTCTCGACCCCGCCCCGGCCCGTCAGTGCCGCAGGCAAAAAAAAAACCGGACGGAAAGCCCTCAAGTCCTCCGCGGAGCAGCGTAGCACAAAACCATCAGTTCGAACTACATCATCAGCAACCCAGCCCGGCAGACTTAAGAAGCACATTTTTTTATTCGTTAACTTACGGACATTCTTTATGAACTACATCTGTCGAATAATTCCTGTAAACTTCATTTTATGGATAATGTTTTAAACTGGGCATTTTATATTTTTTCTGTCATCTCCATCTTTTTGTCAACGCTTTACAATTTATGATTTTAACTTTTCATGCTAACATCTTGTGGACAATGATTGAAAAATAAAATTATAGGCTTTCCATATAAACTGTGTTTTTTTGATTTTTGGATATCAACTCAATAAGCACATCTTTGAAATCTTTGACCAATCTCTTTCTTTTCAGAACTTAAGCCCGAGAACCGGCGTCTCCTCAGGACGTCCAAGCCGCCGGGGATGAGCCGCCGGCCCGAGAAAATCGCAGCTTCTTCTCCGGATCGTTCCCCGGCTTTCGGAAGTCCTCCCCCCCCCAGCGGCATTCCCTTCAGCACCCCGCATTCAGGGCTGAACATGACGGCTGTTTGTCTCCTGACATCCTCAATCCGGGATCCTGAATCCGGCATTCCTGATCCGGTCAGAGTCACCCGCCTTGCCGCAGTCCCCAGTCCGGTCAGAGTCACCCGCCTTGCCGCGGTCTCCCGCCCTATCAGAGCCACCCGCCCGGTCGCGGTCCCCAGTCCGGTCAGAGTCACCCGCCTTGTCTCGTTCCCGGAAACCCAGGCAGTAGGGAGCCGCCACGAACAGCGCGCCGCCCACGACGTTTCCCAGGGTGACGGGTATGAGGTTCCGGACGAGAAAGTCGCACCATCCGAAACCCGGGCCCGATGCCGCGGCGGACGCGACGCCCGGCCAGGAGGCCGTGAGTATGCCTGCGGGTATGAAGAACATGTTGGCCACGCTGTGCTCCATGCCCAGGGCGACGAACCCGAAGATGGGCGGCCATACGAGCATGGCCTTGGCGGAGGGGGAAGCGGCCGATAGGCTCATGAAGACGGCCAGGCATACGAGCTGGTTGCAGAGGATGCCCTTCACGAACAGCGGCCAGAAGCCCTGGGAGCACTTGCCGGCGGCAAGCTTCACTACGTAGGGCGCGATGGCCCCCGCGCTCCCGCCGTCCAGGTATATCCCGGTCCAGTGGACCATGAAAGCCAGAAGAAGGGCACCGGCAAGGTTCCCGGTCCAGGAGATGCACAGCGCCCTGACGGCCCTCCCGAGGGACGCTCCGCCCCGCATGACCGCGCCGGAAACGTACATGACGTCGCCGGTGAAGAGCGCCGCGCCCCCGAAGACGACCAGGAGCAGCCCCAGGGGGAACACACCGGCGAAGAGAAGCCTCCCTGCAGGCCCCCACCCGGCGGGCACGCCCGCCCCGGCCCTTATGGCGAGGGCACCCCCGAAGGCGATGTAGAGCCCTGCCAGCACTGACGCCAGAACGAGCCTTCCCGCAGGCATGGAGGACCTCGCGGCCCCTACGGCGCACACGGCCAGTGCGGTCTCCGGCACGGT
This sequence comes from Deltaproteobacteria bacterium, assembly GCA_031264045.1. Lineage (GTDB taxonomy): Bacteria > Desulfobacterota > Desulfarculia > Adiutricales > Adiutricaceae > JAIRZX01. The sequence goes on along the minus strand of JAISEQ010000404.1, from coordinate 3,628 downwards.
CTTGAGGCTGGTCACCGGGAAAATCTCCTTGCGGGGTACGGCACGGCAGCCCTCAGCCGCCGGGCCGGAGAGCCCTGAGACCTGCGGACGGCAGGTTCCGGGACGGAGTCCGGCGTCAGGACGCCGGGGTTTCGAGTTTACGGTCGGGAGCCGGCGGTTCGGGGCCGGGGACCGGAGGCCGGAGTTTCGAGTTGACGGTCGGGAGCCGACGGTTCGGGCCGGGGACCGGAGGCCGGAGAAAGACGGCCTGGGAAAGGCGGCAGCGGTCAAGAGATCGGGGAACGGGGAGGCAGAATCGGAACCGGCCCATTAGCCGGGGCCGCGCTGACGGACCCGGGCGGGCACCCTCACCCCCTCTTCCCGAACGGAACCGTCCCCGGTCTCGGCGGGCGTGTCCGGTGCGGACGCGATTCCAACGCTTCCGCCCGGAACCGCAGGGAAACGGAACCCGTTTCAGTCGCGCGGGCGCGGCGGGCATGCCCCGGAAAACGAAAATCCCCCCCGCAGGGCGCGGCCGGGCGGGAGCGCGCTCTGCGGGGGGGATCCGGAATCCACGGGGCGGCTCCTGCCGTCCGTCCCCTAGACGAACCTCACGAACTGTCCAGCGGGCTTGCGGGTCTTCTCGCGGACCCTGTCGGACGCGGGGTAGCCCACCGAGACCAGGAGGAAGATGGAGCGGTCCTCCGGGATGCCCAGGATCTCGCGGAGCCTGGGCCGGTCGAACATGCCCAGGATGCAGGTGCCCAGGCCCTGGGTCTCGGCCTCAAGGCAGAGGCTCAGGACGAAGCCGCCCAAGTCGCCCTTGGCGAAAATCTGGGAGTCCAGAAGCGAGGCCACCTTGGGCATAAGCTTCGCGGGCTCCTCAACTGCCACGAAGAAGGCCCGGGCCTTGTCGTTGTGCCTGTTCAGGCCGAGGAGCTGGGTGCATTCCGCCACCTCCTTCACCTTGTCGGGGCTTTCGACCACGACGAGGCTCCAGGGCTGGGCGTTGCAGCCGGAGGGCGCGAGGCGGGCGGCCTCGGCGCACTTGACAAGCTTCTCGTGCTCCACGGGCTTGTCGGAAAAGTCGCGGCAGCTCTGCCTCCGGGCCGCGAGCTCAAGGAAATCAGACATTTTAGCACCTCCTGCGGGCAGGCCGTGGCTCCCCGGAAAAATACGTCCCGCCTCCCATGGGGCCGTCCTTTTCCGGAAGTCCTCGAACATCGAACCCGCGTGATAATTGCCGCGACTGCCTGACGGGGATGAAGACGACCCGTCAGAACCGCGGCGCCGTTCCCTGGCAAAACTCCTCCAGAAAATCAGCCGGCAGGCGCCCGGAGTCCGCAGGCGCCGAACCGACAGGCCCCCTGCCGGAAAATCAAGGGCACTGCGGCCCCGAGCGGGAAAAGCACGGGAACGGACGCTTCCGACCGATCGCCTGCGCCCCTGCGCCCCTGCGGGCAGGGGAATGGACACGCTCCGCAGGAAAAGACTTCGGGGCGTCCGGCCTCCCCTTCACGCATATTACCAGCTCTTCCGCGCTCATTCGGACCTTGATGGGGACATTGATGCGAACCTTATCGATATCGAGGGGTATCCCGCCGACACCGGGCGGAAAGGGATGCGACGTCTGCCTAGCCCCGGATCTTTCCGCGCCTGTTGCCTGTATCCGACCGGGCGATCCTGACGCAGGGGATCAAGACGCCGCCGTCCCCCCTGTAGAAACAGGCGGGCTCGGGATCCTGGCCGTGGTTCTGCTTAACCACGGTGAGGACGATAAACTTGTTGCGGGTCATGGGTCCGTCAAAAACAAGGCCCTCGGGGAGTTCGAACACGCTGCTCTCGAACTCTTCGGCGGATATCTGAGGATGTTGCCCGCGAAACGCACGTTGACGTCATCGGTGATGGACGGAGCCCCCCGGGCGGCGTGCTGGACATCGCCGGAACATTCCCGATTGCCTGCCGCGGCTTTCCCCACGCGTTGGACCAGGATTACAGCCGCGCCGGTCACGGAGGAGATCCAGTCCATCTGCGACATCAGATTGGACATGCCCATGTTCGAGTTCTCATCAAGTTCGTGGAACTTGATCAGGGGATCGAAGACCACCACTTCGAATTTATGCTTTACGAGCATCTCAGCCATGGCCCGGGCAAGGTCCCCGCCTCAGTCATTTCCATCTGGGGACCGCCAGCTCAAGGAAATCGGACATAGCTCCTCCCGAGAAGCCGCAAGGCCCCCCCGAAAGACGTCTCGGAGCGTCGGAAGGACATCAGGGGATCCGGAGAAGGCGGCGGAGAAAGGTCCTACCAGTGCTCGTACCGGGAATCCGGGGAAAAGTCCAACCGCCGTTCCCGGAGACCCTTTCCCGGAAGCCGGATCCCGGGGACCGGTCCCCCCATGGAGGCCGGAGCCGCTGAGGTCCGATCCGAGAGTCCCGGATGCCGGGGCCTGCGGACGCCCTCGCCGTGGGAGCGCCCGAAACCGGGGTCCGCAAAAGCCGGTGCCGGACGGACGGGCTCAGTCCCCGGGCAGGGACCGGGCGGCGACCGTCGCCGCGAGCGGGCCCTACTTCTTCTTGTCCTTGTCGCCCTTCTTGTCCTTGTCGCCCTTGGCGGACGACTTGGCGGCGGGGGATGCCGCCTGCGCCTGCTCGGCCGCGGCGGCCTGGGCGGCCTCAGCCTCCGCCTTCAGGCCCTTGGGGATGTTCACGACCGCCACGGGCAGATCCACCGTCTTCACCAGGGTGAGGGTCTCCGGAAGGGCCACCTGGGAGAGGTGCATGGTCTGGCCGAGGTTCAGGGAGCTCACGTCCGCGACGATGGAGGAGGGGATGTCCGCGGGGAGCCCGCTCACGGTGATCTCGCGCTCGCTCTGGAGGATCTGGCCCCCGCGCTCGACTCCCTGGGCCTTGCCGGCCAGGTTGAGCGGGACCTTGACCGTGACCTTCTTCGCGGGGTCAATCTTCAGGAAGTCCACGTGCAGGAGGCGCCTGGAGACCGGGTGGATCTGGAGATCCTTCACCAGGGCCGGGAAGGAGTCCCCCTCCACCGAGAGGGTGAAGAGCGAGCGGTTGCCGGGATCGCCCAGGAAGGCCTTCTTGACGTCGTTGGAGCTGAGCTCTATGGCGCGGGCCTCGGAGCCCTCGCCGTAGCAGACTGCGGGAAGCCGGCCGCCGGCGCGGAGACGCTTGGCCTTGTTGGAGCTTCCGGCCTCGCGGGACGAGGCGGAAAGCGTCGTGGATAAACCCATTAGACTGTCCTCCGAAGGAGAATTGGATGCCCCGGGGCCGGAGCCGCCGGGCGCGGCGGTCGTCCGCCGCCCGGAACCGGCGGGGGCTCTGGCCCCCCTGACCGCATCGGGAACTAGTGACTATACACCCCCCGCCCCGGAAAAGCGAGACCTTTTGAGGGGTATCCGGAGGCCGAAGGCGGGGTTTCCGGGGGCCGGGAGCGAATCCGGAGAGGCGCTCCGGAAGGGGGACGGACGCTTCGGAGCGGGGCTTGAAGGGGGGCTCCGGAGAACGGCCCCGTGGCGCCCCGCCGGGACCGGACGCCCGGACGGGTCCCCCCGCCCCGGGCCGCCTCATCTGCGGGCGGAGGGGGGAGGAGAGGAAGGCCGGACCCTTGACAGGAGGAAGGCCGGACCCTT
>JAISEQ010000388.1 GCA_031264045.1 Deltaproteobacteria bacterium | reverse complement strand
ACTCCATCTGCCCACTCCATCTGCCCACTCCATCTGCCCACTCCATCTGCCCACTCCATCTGCCCACTCCTTTGGCACACTACATCTGCTCACTCCCCCATCTGCCCCCTATAACCTAGTTCCGTCCTGGCCCTAAACTGCCGTCCCTGATAGAGCATGTCCATGCTCTGTCGTTATGATACGGCTGATGCAGGAGCGTGGCCGCAGCAAGCGGCAACAGCTACAGCCTGTCATTTCCCGCAGTCGCCTACGATATATGCCGTGAGACCGGCTGTGTGTCCCAGTTCGCCTGGCGGGAACGCGGACACCCGTAACGGCTTAAGTTAGGTTGGCCACGCCAAGCAGATCGCAACCTGCTTCCAGGACTACCGCTCAACAGCTTCCGGATTCAACCTGAATTCCAGCAACCTGGGCACCGGTAATTTCTCGATCCGAAACTGATCCAAGAAATTCATCGGTCAGCTGGCACACGGGAGATCTCCGTTCTTCTGGGCATGGAACGGCCGCGGAGGCTTCCGCAACCGCTTCGGAACATGGTACGGCTATCGCTGTCCGGATCTCTTCCGAACGCAATACCGCTGTCAAGATTTTTTTTAAGAAACAAGGAGCTACTTGATGCACAACATCCGCACGTCTCCGAAGGCGCATTTCCGTCCGTCGGCAATCCTCACGATCACCGCCTTCGCCGCAATTCTCCTGGTTCCGCTGCCGGCCCCCGCGCAGACCGGCGACGTCCTTTCGCCCACCGTCGTGGTCGGCCGCCGGATTGAGGAGAAGCTCTCGGCCGAACTCGGAGAATACGGCCACCAGGTGACGGTGGTCCAGGGCGAGGACATCATCAAGCAGGGCTACACGGATCTGAACGAGGCGCTGGCCAAGATGGTGCCCGGACTCATCGTCCTCAACAAGGGGCGGGGCGACTACAACAGCTTCTTCCTGAACGGCAACAGGAACGTCCTTTGGCTGATGGACGGGGTGCGGCTCAACAACCGTCTCTACGGGGGAGCCTACGTGGACACGATAGGCATCCACATGGTAGAGCGCGTGGAAGTCCTCACCGGGGGCGAGGGCCTCTTCTACGGCACGGAGTCGGCCAACGGCGTAGTCAACATCATCACCAAGAAGCCCACGCAGAACCTGTCTGGCGAGGTGGGCGCCGCGATCGGGACGAAGGGCTACTACGACACCCATGCGATGATAAGCGGGGGATCCGGACGCCACCGGTTCCTCGCCGCCGCCGCGTACGACACGTGGAACGGGTACATGGCATACGACAAAAGGCCCTACGAGCTGTACAACAACCCGGATCCCCGGCGCAGGACCTATGACAGGCTGAACGTCACCCTAAAGTATGAGACGGAGTTCTACCTTGAGGGCCACAACAACCTGTCCGTCTCCCTCATCCGCAACCAGGGAGGCTTCGACTACGCCGCCCCTGACAGGATCCAGTCAACAAACAACCGCGTTGAGCACGTGGGGATATTGAAGTGGGATCACGACGTCACGTCCAACTACAGCTATTATGTCAAGGCCTATTACCATTCATGGTGGACCAAATACGACAGGTGGCTCGCAACCTACGTCATGCAGAACGACAAGGATCTCTGGGGCTTCCAGGACTGGGGGATCAACTTCCTGAACAGCATCCGGTCAGACAGCGGCCACGAGCTCCTTCTCGGATACGACTACCAGAACTACTGGGCCAGGGATGAGGTCTGGAAAATCGATCCCATGCACGAGCAGGTCCACGCCGTGTTCTTCCAGTTCCGCCCCCACTTCTCGTTCTGGGAGGACTGGAAACTCGCGCTGGGCGCACGGTACAACCACAGCGATGCCGGAAGCTCCTTCATCTGGAACGTCTCGTCCAAGGTGCCCATTCTCGACGGCGGAAGGCTGTCGTTGAGGGCGAACGTTGGCACGTCGTTCATACTGCCTACCGCCGAGCAGCTTTTCCTGAACGAACCTCCGGATCAGGGCAACCCGAACCTCAAGCCCCAGCGAAGCTTCTCCGCCACCGTGGGGCTGGTTTCGCAGACTGAAATGTTCGACTTCGACATAGGCGTGTTCTACGAGAGGATAACCGACCGGATAATGCAGGACAACGACTGGGTGTTCCAGAATGCCGCAGGAAAGACGGTGATCAAGGGAGGTACCGTTTCCGCAGTCGTAAGGCCATTGGAAGGACTCTCCCTGTCAGCCTCCTTCACGGCCCAGGGCGCTACTCTCGTCAACCCCGACGGCGTGAAGGTCAAAAGGATGGCCAATCAGCCCAGGGATTACCTGAAGCTCGGCCTCCAGTACGACGGGGACATAGGAAACGGCCAGAAGTTCGGCATAGGGATCTACAGCACCCGGATGGGGCATATCTACAGCAACCAGGCCGCCAGGCGGGGACCGGACGATCCGTGGGTCGACTACGGCAACTACTGGCTCGTCGACGCCAACTTATATTACAAGCCGGTCGAGAGCGTAAGGATTACCCTCTCGCTCGCCAACATCTTCGACAAAAAGTACGCCCCGAGCGGCATCACCTCAAGAAACGATCCCCAGGATCCCAAGGGCTTCATTTACTACAACAACCCCAACGGGACTCCTTTCGCGGCCACGCTGGGTGTCACGTACTCGTACTGATACGCCTGAGTTCAGTTCGTGCGCCTTTACGAATCAGCAAGTCCCTCCCTCTCTCTGTCCGGCCGCGCCCCCTACCGGGCGCGGCCGGATCACCATTTACGGTTCAAAACCGCCCGAACGACAGAGCCTCATCGGAACGTACCGCTCCGATATTGTCCTCCCATGAATTTCATTATACGAAACGGCAACCCGGCCCATCCTCAAAACCAGGTGGGGTCCAGCCGTTCCGTTCGCGTTTTTCGTTTGGGTTCAATGTCCCTGCCTCCATCGACGCGGCAGGATATCCTCGTCAAGGATGCTTAAGATGACGGGTTCAGCGTGTTCAGGACCTCTCTTTCGCCCGCCCGACTATCGCCGGGGAACGCGGCGGGCCGTTCCCCCATGTCCGTATCCGTATCGGAATCCGACTGTGAAATTTCCGGGAGAGGGCTAATGTCTGTACTTGCGCCCCTGCGGCAGGAGAAGTCGCGCGTGAACCCGCTTCTTCGGTTCCGGGCGCTTGCCGCCGTCATGGCGGCCGGCATTCTCTGCGTCCCGGCCACGCCAGGAGCGGATGGGTCGGCGGCCGGGAAGGGTCCGGCATCCGCAACACCCCTCGCATCCTTGGCGTCCGAACCTTCCGCCGCGACGACCGCATCGGCCGAAACGAATTCTTCCTCCCATTCTGACGCGCACGATTCTACCGTGCCTCCACCGGACGCCAAAGTACCCCTTTCGGCGTCCGCAACCCCGGCCGCGCCGGCGCCCCCCGCCTTCATTCCGGGCTCAGCGGCCCTTTCCCGGAAGGACGGCCCGCCGACCCACATCCGCTGGCAGTACGGGAACCCTTCCCGGCAGAGGAACGGACCGGCTTCGGCGGAGCTCCGCCTGGTCTCCTCGGACGGGTCGCCGATGGAGGACGCGTCGTGGTTCTACCGGCTTCTCCCGCTCTCGAGCTCCCGCGAGCTTCTGACCCCGGACCGCCCCGCGGCGATGCGGGCCGGGACTTTCGGGGAGGGCATTCCGGGGTCCGGCCCTGCCGGGGACGGGGACGCGTCCCCCGCACCCTTAAGTCCGGGGGAGGGCGCGGGCGGCCTTCCGCCGGGCGGCCTGAAGCTCGTCGTGTCCTCCGAGAGCCGCGCGATGGCTGAAGTGACGGCTTCCGCCGTCGTGAACGGCAGGAGATGCTATGCCCAGACGGCCGTCATCCTCATGGGGGATTCCCCGGGGGGAGTCCGGCCGGCATCCGGCGCCGAGGACCCCCGCTGGCCGTCCTTCAACTTCTGGGGGTCGGGGGAGCTTTACTGGCCCCAGGCCGGACACACGTTCACGCTGACGGTCAGGGAGGGGGCGCTCGTCGGCCCGGTTCTCGCCTGGCGGGAAGACGGAGAGCCCGTGCCGGGCGCGTACGGGCGCGCGAACGATGGCGTCCGCTTCACGCCGGACCACGATCCCGCCCTCTCGGCCATGTCGGGCTCCGCCTTGAAGCCCGTCATCATGGTGGCCGGGACCCCGGACGGGGGGACCCTGAGCTACACCTTCTACATCCACCGGTCCCGCGATGCCGGAGCCGACCCGGTCATGGGGTTCCTCATCGGATGCTCGGCGTTCCTCCTGACCGGACTCGCGATCGCCGCAGGCTACGCCAGAAGGAGGGCGCAGAGGCATGCTGCTCAGGCGGTATAGGCTCGTAATCCAGCACGTGATGTTCGTCGTCATGATGTACGGCGGGCGCTTCGGGGTGAAGCTGGGCCCCGCCTTGCCCTGCTTCGCCTGCCCCTACGTGGCCGGCTGCGGGGGCTACTGCTACCTGGGGGGCCTCCAGGGCTACATCGGCTTCGGCATCGCCGCGGCCGACTTCTGGGGCTTCGAGGGCCTGAGGGCAATCGGGTACCTCCTGATGTTCGTGGGGCTGGTCATGCTCCTGGGGAAGGCCTGGTGCGGCTTCGTCTGCCCCTTCGGGCTCGTTTCGGACTGGCTCACGCTGCTCCGCAGACGCCTCGGGATCCCCGAGTGGAAGATCTCCCCGGACACGGCAAGGCGGCTCGGGCCGATCAAGTACGCGTTCCTGGCCTACTGCGCCGCGGGACCGGTCCTCATCAACCTGGGCATCCTCCACCCAGACTTCGATCTCCCCTTCTGCCAGATGTTCTGCCCGGGCAAGCCCCTCCTCCCGCTCTTCATCGGCGAGACCAGGTACTCGGTCCTGGATCTCACAAACTCCGCGACCATCGTCAAAACGGCCTGCTCGCTCGCCGCGGCGGGGGGTTGCCTCGCCGCGATGTCCGTCCGGCCCAGGTTCTTCTGCACCTTCTGCCCGATGCTGGCGCTCATACATCTGCTGAAGCCCCTGACTCCCCTGGCCCTGAGAAAGAATCCCGCCCTCTGCCGAGGCTGCGGCTCCTGCCAGAGGGTCTGCGGCATGGACGTGGAGAGGGTCGGCGCGGAGATGGTGTCCGGGGACGTCCAGACCGCGGCCTGCGTGAACTGCGGGGACTGCGTGGCCGGATGCTCTTCCGACGGGGCGCTGTCCCTGAAGTTCGCGGGAAAGACCGTGGTGAGCTCGTCTGCCGGTCTCGCGCTCGGGATCAGGAAGGGCGGGAAACGTGGCCGGGGGGGTCGCCGGAACGCCGGAATGCCCGCAGGCTGAACGCGGCTGTTCCGAAGACGGCACAGACGCCAGGGTCACCGGCCGGCCACCGAACATGTCACCCGGGAAATCCGGGAGACCGGCCTTGAGGAGCACCGGGCAATCCCGTCACTTTCCGGGGCCGTCCCTTCGCGGGCGGACCGGGGACCGGGACGGCATCCGCACTTCCCGGAGGTCAGGGCGTCTCCGGCGGCAACCGGCACGTCCCCCTCCGCCCCCGCGCCTGCCGAACTCCGCCCCCGCGCCTGCCGAACTCCTCCCCCGCGCCTGCCGAACTCCTCCCCCGCGCCTGCCGAACTCCTCCCCCGCGCCTGCCGAACTCCTCCCCCGCCGCGAACGGATAAGGAACGGCCGTCCCGGAAGAATTCCGTGCCGACAACGGCTTGTTGCCAAGAAACCCGTTATGCTCCATAATGCTCCGGACCGACCGGAAGGGAACGGGCGGCCTTCCCGAAGGCGCCCCGATCCCGTCCCGTTTCCTCCGGACCGGCTGGGCTTTCACGCCCGCATCTCCCCCCCCCCTCATCCCGACACCTTTACCCCCCAGGCCCTCCGCGAGCCGGTCCCCCGCCCGGTGCCGGGGCAGGGCCGGCACTTTCCCCGTCGGCGTACCGGCAGCGGCCCTTCCGATCTTCAGGGAGGACCAGGGTCAGGGCGTGAAGGCTTAAGGCATTTCCGCCTGCGCCCCGGAGGAGCCGGCAGGAATCGCGGGAAACGCCCCGCCCCCGCCGCCCCGCAGTCCGCGGGAACCTCCGCGTGGCGGCGGGCCCGCCGGGGGCCGTGCGAGGCGCGGACCGGGTTAACGGCAGGCTGGACGCGCGTCTCCGGAGGGACCGGAAGCCCGTTGCCCCCCGGAACTCCCGCGACCGAAGACGCAGGCCTCACCGGGCAAGGCTGCCCGGAATCGGAAAGGCAAGAGGCAATGGCCCGTTCCAACGTGTCCTGGAATCTCACGACGGCTACGCCGCCCCTCCCTGAGGACGGTCACGGAGCCGAACTCGCATCGGCCGCTAAGGCACTGAAGGACCCCGGCGGCCTGGCAAGGGCGCTGGAAGCCTCAGTAAGGGAGGACGGCCCCGATCATCCGCGCTCGATAAGGCTCGGCGAGCTTATGGGCCTTTCGCTTGCCGCCCGGGGCAACAACGAGGGGGCCCGCGTCAGGCTCGCGGCGGCGCTCGCTGGAAACGAGAGGATATCCGGAGAGCTTTCCCCTGACACGCTGAGGACGGCCATGAACATGGGCTGCGCCTGGTTCGCGGACGGGCAGTACAGGAAGGCGCTCCCCTTCTTCAAGAGGGCTTCGGAAGGCATGAACGGCACGCCCGCCTCCGGATCTCCGGAGGCGCTGGCCGTCCGCAACAACCTGGCCTGCGCAATGGCCGCCGCGGGGGACCCCGCAGGCGCCGCGGCCCTGCTGGAACGGGTCGCCCGGGAGAGGGAAGGCCTGCTCGGACCGGAGCACCCCGATACCCTGGGCTCCCGCGAGAACCTCGAGAACGCACTCCGACTGAGGGGCGGAACGACCCCCTCCGGCGGCGCCCCGGCGGCGGAAGAGGTTGAGGTTGAGGAAGGGGAAGGGGAAGGCGCCCCGGACGCGGCTTCGGGGATGGCCGGTTTGGAGTCGCTGTCCAAAGCTCTGAGGACCTTCCTCGTCTCCCCGAGGGACAGCATAGGGGAATCCCTGGCCGCCCGCGAGGCGCTTGGGTCCTGCCTCATCGGCACGGGACGCCTGAAGGAGCCGGGCGATCAGGTGCGCAAGCTTGAGAAGAACGTGCTTCTCTACGGGCCGAACCACTCCAAGACCCTGCAGGCCGCGCACACGCTCGGGATCGCCCTTCGGCTGAAGGCCAGGTTCCGGGAAGCTGCCGCAGTGCTCTCCTGGGCTCTGGCGGGCAGGCTCGTGACCGCCACCGGCCAGGATCTGCGCCCCTTTCAGACATGGAGAATCCTGGGGTTGACCCTGGCGGACATGGGGGAGACGGAAGAGGCCGAAATCCATCTCGCCCAAGTGGCGAGGGGGTGCCAGATGGCATTCGGGCTCGACCACAAGGAGACCGTCCTCTGCCTCGAAAGCCTGGCCGATACCCTTGAGCTCGACCATAAGACCGTCGAGGCCGAGAAGATCCGCGATCGCTTACGGACGGTGCGGGCCGCACGGTCCCGCTAGGCGGCACCGGGCGGCGCGCCGGGAGAACAGGACCGTCGCGACAGTCGCCGAAAGGTCGCGGAGCGTCCGTGAATTCTGACTGGCCGTCTTTAAAATGTGATGCGGCAGTCATGACGGCATCCATAGACGTTCCGTCGGCGCGGTTCCGCACGGAGCGCCGGTGCAGCGGACTTCTTCATCCGTAAATTACCCGCACCCGGCGGCACAGCGCTCGATTCCCTCCGCGTGTCTCGGAGAGCGCTCGATTCCCTCCGCGTGTCTCGGAGAAATGATCCGATTCATTTCTGACACGTCTGTAATTCAGTCCGGAAGAACTTCGAACTTATCCGGTCTGTCCACAAAAAATCGTTTCATGGAATATTTTTATGAAATCACTTCTGGACGACTTCAGGTCAGACAAATTATCCGGTCCGATACTGACGATCCCTCATCCATGTTCATTCCTCAGACGGTTACCCGTATCAGACATCTGAAGAAATCCCTTCTGTTCAACTATCTTACGCGAGGAATCCCCCGGAGCTTGCTCCGGGGAGGAATCGCGCCCTCCTTCCCCGGATCTCACGGCGGCGGGGCGCAGTCGGCGAGAGTAATTGACGTTCTTGGATAATAGTGACATGATATAAATTATGTAGTCGGTGCGCCGATTGAAATCATAAGAAAATACGTCTTAAACCAGGGAAAGCGATGAACAAGGCGTTCGTGTTCCGGATATATCCGAACGGGTAGCAGGAAGTCCTGATGAACAGGACTTTCGGCTGTTGCCGTTTCGTCTGGAACCGGATGCTGACTGACAGGAAGTTCTGGTATCTGATAACCCATGATTCGTTACAGATCACCCCGGCACGGTACAAGAAGCACTGGCCCTGGCTGAAGGAAATCGACGGCATGGCCCTGTGCAACGTCCAGCTGAACCAGGAGAAGGCGTTCCGGGACTTCTTCAGGAACCCCGGCCATTTCGGGTTCCCGAAATACAAGAGCAAGCACAGGGACAGACCCAGCTACGCCACCAACCTGATCGGGAAGAATATACAGCTCCTGGAAAACGGGAAGCTGAAGCTCCCGAAACCGGGCCC
>JAISEQ010000385.1 GCA_031264045.1 Deltaproteobacteria bacterium | reverse complement strand
CAATTCGTTCAGTTTTTTTTTAAACTCCTCACGTTCGGAGCTATCCTCGTTGCCTTTGCACGGGAATGTCTGCGGGCGAACAAGTGAAAACCCCAGGCTGTGCATCAAGCGTTGGCATTGGCGGACACCCAGCTCAACCGAATACGTTTTAGAGATATAGTTCGAAAGGCTTATCCCGTCCCACACATTATAGCCGCTTTCTTTCGAGGAGTCCATCGTTAACAGCGTCTTGATTTCTTCAAGCTCGTTTGCGCTGAGTTTGGCAGGTCTGCCGGGTTGCTTCTTGGCCCTCAATGAATCGAAGCCCTGTTCGTCTGTTTTTTCACCCATAGCGTCACAGCGTTTTTGCTGTCGGCAGTGTGCTCGCTTAAGAACGAGGGGTAAGCCCGGCTAAAACCAAGTTGACCATTTCGACCCTGTGCTGGAATTTGGCGTCGTCAGTAGAATTTACAATGAGCTTGCCTTCCGAAAGCAATTTCTTCGGGTCGCTGACGTATTTACGCACTGGCATAAGAAAACCCTCCATATGCGTATTATACGTTCTCTTATCTCAATTATCAAGCACAATTATTTATGTCGTTTACTATTGTTGAATCAAATGCAAAAAACCCTCCCCTTCCAACGCTAGTGTGAACGTTATGAGTTTTCGGAATGAAACTCCCTGCATTTAAGCCAAATTCTCGCCAATTCGAGCTTCCCTTGCGCACGCGCAATGGTCTGCAAAAGGCCAAAGGAGGGCTTTTTGCAGTGGAATCAACGTTGCCCGGGCAGGTCATCTCCAGCCAACCGGGGAAGCCGCTCCCGCAGCCATGCAAAACCCACCTGCAAACGGATACTCCATTCGACATGAAATCGGATCTTCCGGTGATGGCCTGCCCGTCCGGCCGCAGCCATCATCTTCTGATCCTCCCGCCTCCGCTCCTCCGCCCTCCGCTCCTCCGCCCTCCGCTCCGGAAACCCCGCGGCCGCCGTCTCCATACCGTCCGCCCCGAGGGCATAAATCTCCACCATCTCCACCATCTTCAACAGTCCAACCAGCTGACCGCCAGCCTTCCCCCGAACCGTTCCGCCCTTCCCCGATCACTCCCGAGCCGCCATCTCCCGCTCCGCCTCCGCCTAAGTCTTCCAGCGGAACGCCCGCTCCGAAACTTCCCCCCGATCCTCTTACCCACCGGCAGACTGCCCTCGAAAAACCACGCCCACCGCCCGGCCCCGGCATTGCCTTCATCAGAAAAGCTGCCCGCCCGCCTCCGCCGGCCGCTCCCGCGCCCACAGGGCATACAGCTTCCCGCGGCCCCCGATCCCGAGCGGACCTCTCCGCCGGAATCTTCTCCCGGGCCGCCCCTTAACCCGCTTCCGCTTCCCGTGCCGTCTTCCTCCTGACCGTCCTCTGACGGATCCCACTTTTCCCTGCCGACTCCAGGGCATCCTTCAGGGCCTTCTTCCGGGATACCGCCGACCATCCCTCCTTGCCGCGAACGGCTTTGCCGACGCTTTCCGGCTCGGAACTGTCCGGAACCCCTAACAACGGCCGCCGGACCAATCCTTTCCGGCTCCGCATCCCCGATAATCCCGAAAATCCCGGCCGTCCACGACGGAAAAAACTTCCCGGACGCCGGGACCGCCCGTAAACGGGGCAGAGAGGAAAGCCCCCCGTCAGCGCGGAGGGGGGGAGCCGCATTCTGGCGGTCGCGACTGACGCTCGGCCGCGGACGTCTGTCCGGTCCCGCAGGAAGCCGGGGACTGCCCGGGGCCTTCTGGCCGCGCCCGACAGATGCCCTTCCGTCCGCCGGGGTTCCGGCGGCCCGCACGTCCCAGAAACTGACGCCCGCACCGGAAGCGGCGGAAGCCGCCCTCGCGAGCGCGGAAAGACGGAGTCACCCCTCCTCTCACAACATATTGATGAGATATCCAGAACTCCCGCCGTCTTCATGACGAGACCGCAGCGTTTCCCCCGACAGCCCCGAATATCCGTATGCCTGCGAGCTTTCCGAGCCGGCCTCCGTTCATGACGCTCCGTCAAGTCCGGACATGCCGCGGCGCCGGGTTGCAGCAGGACCGGCTCTGAAGCGGTTTCGCCGGGGTCTGCCCGAGCGGCCGCCGGCGCCAAAACCCGATCTCCGGAAGAGCTCAGGCTGCACGGCTGCGGCAGATCAATTGGTATCCAGTCATTGGCTCAACATGTCGAGATGTCCGATTCATCACATGCAACCAATGGCGGGCATATTGAAATTTTACCTGAAACGGCTTGCCGCCGGCACTTTCCCCGCCCATGGAGGGCGCACGTTCCACCGGCAGGATGCGGGGACTGTACCGTCCGCCTTTCTTCGCCGCCGCCGAGGCGTCCCGGACTTGCCGATCCCCCGGCGCTTGATGGCCGATTCGCGGGGGGCATGACTCCCGGCCCGCCGTCACGGCACACGGCATCCGACCGAACCGCAAAATCTGGTGCCGCATGGCGTACCGGGCGCAATTAGACCGGATCGGGACTGGCCTCAAGCACCGAGGAAAATTATCCGCAAACGGTGAATTAACCGGGCACTGCGCTGCAACTTGCGATCCTGCCGCCTGCAGTTCCCGCCGGCAGCCTTTGGAAGGACAATAATGACGCCGACCCCCCGCCGGACTTGCCGCGAGCCGCGAAATCTGCTCTCCCGAACGGCGCGACGTCTGATTTCCGAGAACCGCTATGCGACGTGCTATACAAGCTGTTGGGCCCAAAATTAATCGTGGCGTCCTATACCATGCATACCTCTGAAATGTTTCATGCATGAACTCCATTATGAAGGAAATGCGGGAAGCAGGAACACATGGCGCGAGCTTTTCCTTAAGCGGACCGTCAGGTTGGCCCGGAACAAATTATTTTTGGGCCGGAAGGCCCCCGGAGGGGACTTCAAATAGGCATAACTGATATCAATTTGCTATAGTTTTCAAGCATTTAGGCTTACTGATGCCCGTCGCATACCAATTGACCCCAATATCCCGGTCTGGGAACGAAAGTTGGTTTTTAGTTGCAAACTGTTATTCAAAGACATATAATCACATCGAAAGTTTCCTCTTTGAGGAAACGGCGCCCCCGATTCCGAGAATTCCGGGAGGCGCTTCCGGGAAACCGGAGGCAACGGCCCTGGAAGGCCTTTTATCAAAGAGTTGCCCCCGGTATCCGAAGCTCGCGGGAACGTTTCCCCGCGAAGCGCGGACGCGACGGACGGCTTGTCAGAAGCCTACCTTCTCGCGATCTGAGTAACTCCGGCCCTTTCCGCCCGCAGGTCCTCCCGCGGACGGACGAACAGGCGCCCTTTGCGGCCCTGTCTGGGCCGCTGCCCCTGACCACCAGGGCCCCATTCCAGAAAAGGACTTGAAAATGTCGGATCTCCTCCGTACCAGGACCGGTCGCTGGGTCCTGCAGCTCATGCTGGTCTTGAGCTTCGCCTTCGCCCTGTGCCCCGCAAACGAGGTCATGGCAGGCTTCGCGCCCACCTCCGGCGTCAGGTCAAACTCCAGTGCCGACCTCGAAAAGATCCGCACCGTCCTGGAGAGCAAAAAGGTTACCAACACGCTTGCCGCCATGGGCTACGACAGGGCGGAGATCGAGACCCGGCTGGCGAGCCTCTCCGAACAGGAGATAAGCGATCTGGCGGGCAAGCTCGACGGGTCCATGACGCCCAGCGGCGGAAGCGGCGTAGCCATCGCCATCGGCGTGGTCGTCGTAGTGCTCGTAGTGCTGGGTATCCTCAGCATAATGGGCAAGAGGGTGGTCGTTTCGGAATAGCCTCCCGGCTGCCCGCCTTCACCATCCCCTTTTCTGGCTTTCCGGCGTCCCCCGGTCCAGGCAAGCTGCCGGGACCGGCGGACGTCGGCCGGGACCTGCCAGCGAACGCTCCGCGCTCCCGGCAGGCCCCCGCGTCTGACCGGCGCACGGGCCCGAAGGACCCGCCCGCCGGCGCATCTGTCTTTGCCATGGCCGGCTTCTCCCATTCCCCCCCCTCCCCGCTATACGTTTTTCCCGCCGTAGAGTTTCGCATCCCTCAAATCCGCCGCTCACCCCACTTCCATGGAGAATGCCGGCTATTTTCCGCCCCCCGACACCGGGCCCGTCCAGGCCAAATCCTGGAGGGCCCGGCCCTGGGACGGACTTCCCCGCCCCGGCTTCCGCCGCACCTCCGTCCTCCCGGCGGCGTCCGCGCCGTTCCCCCCGCACGGCTTCCGGCCGCCTCCCGCCTTCCGCCCCTACCGTTCCCCGCATCCCGGCTCCGGATTCCCCCCCCGCCCGCCCCGATCTCCGCATCCGCCGCCCCGCTCCGCCGGTATCCTGCCCCTGCCAGAGACTGTCCTGCCCTCCCGCCTCCCCCATTTCCCAGCATTACGACCGATGCGGGCGCAAATCCGGCTCGCCCCGCCAGCCCCCCTCGGCGGCGGCCTTCCTGCTCCTCCCTGCCCTCTCCCTCCAGACGAGCGGGGCATACTTAAGAAGCTTCCCAGGCCCGCTCGGCCGGGAAGCCGAAGGCATCTCCCGCACGGCTCACCGACGACTTCCCAGACAGCTCCAAGGCGGCTTCCCGCCGGTTTCCCGGCAGATTCGCCGACGGTGCCCCGACGGCTTTCCGGCGTCCTCGCCGCCCTCCCTCGGCCATTAGAGAGCCCCGGCGGCCGTTCCGCCGTCCGGAACAAGAGGCCACCGTACCGGGGATCCGGACGGTCGGGCCCCGCCCGGACGCCGCGCACCCCTCCGTCCGCCGCCCCGCGCTCCGGGATGCCGGAGGGACATCGACCGGACCGACATGCTGCACTCAGCAACTGTTCAGGTTTCAGATCCGGTAGACTCATTCGAATCTGGTATAATGGGCTAAATTCGGCAGACCGGGGCTTTCCTCCGCCGAGGCGGCCTCAGGCCCCCGGAGGCCGCCGGGGCCCCGGAACCGGTTCCCGCCGCCGGCGCCCCCCGGAAAAGCGAACCCGGGGCCGAACCGTTCCGGGCACGGTCCGGCCCCCCCCTTCCCGGCGGCATGTCCCGCCCGGAACCGTGACCCCGACGCCCGGTGTCCCGGCCACGTGCCGGAAATCCCGGCAGCAAAACCATACCCTGAACGCCGGCGTCCCCGCGCCCCTCCGAAGCGAAATGAAAAGCACATCCCCGCCGCCGAATCCGCCGCCGGAACCGCCCGAACGCATAAAGCTCCCCCCGGGAATCCCCGAGGACTCCGGACAACTGGACCGCATACTCAAAAAGGACGGGGATCTGGCCAGGCGCTGGAAGGGGTTCCAGCCCCGCGGGGCGCAGCTCCGGATGTTCCAGGAGACGCTCCGCGCCTTCAGGCAGTCCGACACCGCAGTAATCGAGGCAGGGACGGGAACCGGCAAGACCCTGGCCTACCTGCTCCCGGCCGTGATATCGAGGAAGAAGACCGTGATTTCCACGGGCCTGAGGAACCTCCAGGACCAGATAAGCGGGAAGGACCTCCAGTTCATAAGGGAGCACTTCGACATCGACTTCACCTCGGCGGTGCTGAAGGGCCGGGACAACTACGTCTGCCTCAGGCGCTTCGCCTCCGTCATGAGAAAGGAGAAGCGGGCGGGCTCCGATCCCGAGCTGGAGACCGTTTTCCGGACTCTCGCCGAATGGAGACAGAAAACCGGGACGGGGGAGATATCGGAGATCCCCGCGAAGATTCTGAAGAAGCCCCCCTTCAGCCTCCTCGCCTCCTCCCGCGCCACCTGCCTGGGCAAGTCGTGCGCCCTGAATTCGCAGTGCTTCATCCAGCTGGCCAGGGCCAAGGCGGCCTCGGCGGACCTGATCCTCGTGAACCACCACCTCCTCATGAGCGATCTGGCCCTCAAGGACTCGGGGGAAGCCAAAGGCTCCCTGCTCCCGGAATGGGACGCGGCGATCCTGGACGAGGCCCACCTCCTCGAGCAGGTGGCCATCAACAGCTTCTCCCAGAGGCTCTCGCTCAAGGAGCTGCAGGACGTCTGCTTCGAGCTCTCCAAGCTCCTGGACACCCTCCTGGTGGCGGAAGCGCGGGCCGGAGCGGGGGCCGCCTCCCAACGGGTCAGGGCGATACTTGACCTGAAGGCCTCCGCGGACACCCAGCAGGAGGTGGCCGTCCGCATGTCGCTCCTGTTCCAGAAGGCCCCCGGCGCCGAGGACCAGTCATACGGCGAGCTCATCTGGCCGCCGGAGAAGCCCGAGAGGCGCGGGCTGAAGGGAACCCTCGCCAAGCTCCGCAAGGATCTGGAGGAGCTCGAAAGCGGCTCGGCCGACGCGTTTCCGAAAGACGACGAGGAGTTCAAGCCCGTCTCCATGAGGCTCAAGGCGGCTTCCGAAACCGCAGGCTTCCTTTCGGGAGCCTCCCACCCCAACTACGTCTACACGGTCAGCGTCTCGGACGGCAGCGTGGAGCTCGCCGCGCTGCCCATAGACGTCTCCGGCTACCTCCGGGACAAGCTCTTCAACTTCACGAAAACCGTCGTGCTCACCTCGGCCACCATGGCCTCCCGCAAGTCGCTGTCCTACTTCAACGGCCGGCTCGGCATAGACCCCGGCGTGAAGGGCCTTGTGCTGGACTCCCCCTTCGACTTCTGGTCCCGCACCGTCATGTACGTGCCCAAGTCCATGCCGGCCTTCGACCGCCAGAACAAAAACGAGTTGTTCCGAGAGGCGCTGGTGGACGAGATGAAGAAGCTCCTGAAGGTCACCCGCGGAAGGGCGCTCATCCTGTTCACGTCCTACAGCCAGCTGAACGCCGTGCACGAGAGGTTCTCCAGGATGCGCCTCCCGTTCAGGCTCCTGAAGCAGGGAGAAGGCGGGGAGAGCCGCACTTCCCTCCTGGACGCCTTCCGCGAGGAGGAGAGCTCGGTCCTGATGGCCACCTCCAGCTTCTGGCAGGGCGTGGACGTTCCCGGCCAGAGCCTGTCGGCCGTCATAATCGACAAGCTCCCCTTCCCAGTGCCTTCCGACCCCGTGTACCAGGCCAGGGCCGACATACTGAAAAAGCAGCACCGCGACGGCTTCAGCGAGCTCTCCCTCCCCGAGATGGAGATAAAGCTCAAGCAGGGCCTGGGCAGGCTCATAAGATCCGCCACGGACTGGGGGCTCCTGGCCATCCTGGACTCCCGGATCACCCAGAAGTACGGCCCTTCGGTCCTCCAGTCGCTCTCCCACGGGCCCAGCACCAACGACGTCGAGACGGTCAGAAAATTCTTCGAGAAGATGGAGCCCCGCAGGAGGACCTCCCCCGCCGGGGCAGGCCCGATGCCGGGGGACGGCGGCCGGCGCGGCTGACCCCCGGGGCCGCGCCCCGGTCCACGGCCAGGGCCGGCATTCCCGGCGGCCGGCCCGACCCTTCACGAATGCCCCGGCGGCGTGACCCATGAGCTCCGACCCTCCCCCCAAGGACCGCATCCCCCTCCCCCGCTCCATCCCGGGCGACGCCGGCGCTCTCGACGGCCTGCTCGCGAAGGGCGGTGCCCTGGCCCGCCGCTGGAAAGGATTCCAGCCGAGGGAGGCCCAGCTCAGGATGTTCCGGGAGACGCTCCGCGCCTTCCGGCAGAATGACACCACGGAGATCGAGGCGGGCACCGGGACCGGCAAGACCCTGGCCTACCTCCTTCCGGCCATAATCTCCGGGAAGAGGACCGTCATATCCACGGGAATGAAGAACCTCCAGGACCAGATTTTCTTCAAGGACCTGAATTTCGTGAGGGCGCACTTCGAGTGCAGCTTCAAGGCGGCCATCCTGAAGGGCAGATCCAGCTACGTCTGCATGAGGGGGCTGTCGGCCGTGATGCGCCTGGAGAAGAGGCACGCGACCGACCCCGCCAGGGCCGGGAAGTTCCGGTCGCTCAGGGAGTGGAGGGCCGGCACCGTCGCGGGGGAGATCTCGGAGCTCCCCCAGGGCTTCACGTCCGAGAAGCCCTTCGACAGGCTGCCCTCGTCCCGCGAATCCTGCATGGGCAGGTCGTGCCCCTTCAGCAAAGCCGGCTGCTTTCTCGCCCGCTCGAGGGAGAAGGCGGCGGACGCCGACATAATCCTGGTGAACCACTCCCTGCTGATGGCCTCCATAGCCGTGGCCTCCACGGCACTGGCGTCCGGCGCGGACGCGCAGGACAAGGCGGCGGAGGTGATCCCGCAGTGGGACGCCGCCGTAATAGACGAGGCCCACCTCCTGGAGCAGGCCGCCGTCGGCTGCTTCACGAGGAGGCTTTCGACGGGGGAACTCCTGGTCCTGTTCGAGGAGCTGCACGGGATTCTCGACGCCAGGCTCGACGAGCTCGCGGACAGGGGGGAGGGCCCCCAGTCCCCGGAAGTCGCTGCCGTCATGAGCCTCATGTCGACGGCCGAGGGAATGCAGGGAACCGTCGTGCGCGTGGCAAGCCAGCTCCAGGCGCCCCCCGCCGCCGGTGCGGAGGAGGAGCATTCCAGCGGGGAGCTCCTCTGGCCCGATCCGCTTGCCGAGGGGAGCGCGAAGTGGTCCGTGCGGAAGATCGAGACGAGGCAGACGATACGGAACCTGCTCGCGGAGCTCGGGACCGACATCCTGGATCTGGACAGGGCCGTCTCCGAGGCCTTGCCCAAAGGCCTCGAGGACTTGGCGCCGATCTCCTGGAAGCTCAGGGAGAGCGCGGACGTGATCGCCTCGATCGCGGGCCCCCCGACCCCGGGCTACGTCTACACCCTGTCCGCCGCCAGGAACGACGCCGTGCTCTCCGCAGTGCCCGTCGACGTCTCCGGCTTCCTCCGCCGCGCCCTGTTCGACTTCACGAAGACCGTCGTGCTCACGTCGGCCACCATGGCCACCGGCGGAAAGTTCGACTACTTCAACAGCCGTCTGGGACTGGACAGGCGCGTGATCCCCCTCGTCCTGAAGTCGCCCTTCGACTTCAGGTCCCGCACCGTCCTGTACGTGCCGGCGTCCATGCCCCCCTTCGACGAGAGGGAGCCGGACGGCAAGTACCGCCCGGCCCTGGAGGAGGAGATCGCGCGGCTCCTGGAGGTCACCAGCGGCAGGGCGCTCGTGCTGTTCACCGCCCGGAGCCGCATGGACTGGGTGCACGGCCGGCTGAGCGGGAGAAGGCTCCCCTGGACTCTCCTGAAGCAGGGGGAGGACTCCCGCCAGAGGCTCCTGGAGCGCTTCAGGAAGGACACGGGCTCAGTCCTCATGGCCACCATGAGCTTCTGGCACGGCGTGGACGTGCCGGGCGCGAGCCTGTCGGCGGTCATAATCGACAAGCTCCCCTTCCCGGTCCCGAGCGATCCCGTGCATCAGGCCAGGTGCAGGCTCCTGGACGGGGGGGACCCCAACAGCTGGAAGGGCTTCAACCTGCTCTCTGTCCCGGCGATGGAGATCATGCTCAAGCAGGGCGTGGGCCGCCTGGTGAGGTCGGCAGACGACTGGGGCGTGATGGCCATCCTGGACCCGAGGATCAAGACCAAGTGGTACGGCAGGGGCTTCCTCAGTTCGCCCCAAATCGGTCACGTGACGAGGGACATGGCCGAGGTCAGCAAGCTGTTCGCCGAAATGGAGGGCCCCGCGAAGCCCCGGAACTGATCCGGCGGGACCCGGACCGGCACGGCGCCCGACCGCTGCTGCGCCGGACGCCCGCATGACATGTTCCCGACGCGGACCGGCAGCGGGCGGCAGACCGGACGATCGCCGGGCGGCGGCGTTTCGCGCTCCGGAAAGACGGCCCCCGCGCAGGCGCGGCGCCGGAAGTCCGGCGCGGTTCAGCTGAACGCGTCGGGCTTGCCGAAGTCGGGCCTCAAAAGCTCCGATGCGCCCGGTTCCTGGACGAAGGCGTTGTCGAAGCCGAGCTCCATCATCTGCCTCAGCACGTCGTCGTACTCCCCCGCGCCGAGCGGCCTCCCGAGCCCGGGCCAGTCGCGGAACTGCCGGTTGGGGCCGATCTGAACCAGATGCGACGGGAAATACTGGTTCATGACCGAAAGGTGCACCCCGGTCCCGAAGGTCTCCTTCAGCCACGGGAGCAGGAGTGTGGTCCGGGCGAGATCGTCGGGGAGCACCAGGTGCCTTATGAGCATCCCGCGGGAGGCGATGCCGTCCCCGCCGACTGCGAGATCGCCCACCTGCCTGCGCATCTCCGTGAGCGCCGCGCGGTTGACCCACGGGTAGTCGCCCACGTCCAGGAGCCTCATGGAGCGGCCGTCCGGGTCGCCCGGGGAATCCCCGGCGGGCGGGGCGAGCTTCGCGTCGGGGAGGTAGATGTCCACCAGTCCGTCCATGATGGACAGGGCCTCGGCGGAGTCGTAGCCGCCCGTGTTGTAGACCACCGGGAGCCCAAGGCCGCGGCTTCTGGCGCGGGCCAGGGCGGGCGCGAGCTTCAGGGCGTAGGGCGTGGGCGACACGAGGTTGATGTTCACGGCCCCGGCATCCTTCAGGCGGAACATGAGATCCACCAGCTCCCCCTGGGAGACGGGGGCGCCCGACCCCGGCGACTGGGATATCTGGTAATTCTGGCAGAAGACGCAACCGAGACAGCAGCCCGAAAAGAATATCGCCCCCGAGCCGCCCGGCCGCGGCCCGGTGAGGGGCGGCTCCTCGCCGGGGTGGATGAGCGCCTGGGCGACCAGAATCTCGGCCCCTGCCCCGCAGCGGCCCTTCTCGCCCCGCCCGCGGACGGCATTGCAGCGTCTCCCGCAGAGGGCGCAGCCCCTCATCGGCCCGGTCACGGGGACACCGGCAAGCGGACGACGTGGACGGGCGCGGGACGCGCCCGTCCGGGCCTGGACACCCGGCGGGGCATACGGTCACGGCTTCCTGACTGCCCGAAGGCAAACGGCGCGGCGAAACGTCACGAGACCGGCGGGGCACGGCCGGTTCTCCGGCGTCCATGTTAGCACAGCCCGGAGGGGATCACATCCCGGTCCGATCTCCCTTCCCCCTCCGTTTCGGAGGAGGACGTGGGAGGCACCCCCGGGGAAAGGGGGACGGCGAGAGCCCGGGATGGCGGACGGGTACCCTCCAGCGGGCTGCACGTCGCCTATCCCGGCACGTCCTGCCGGCCCCGGAGCACCCGAAGACGCTGAAGACGCGGAAAGCTCGGAGACGGCGGCGACACGAATCCACGACATGCCGCTGGAGACACGGATGATCCCCAATCGAAAGCGGTTCGGCAGAACCCGGACCGTCCCTCTGTCCGCGGGACTTGCCGGCATCCCCGTGACTCCAGGATGATGATGATGATGATGATGAGGAAGACGGCGGGAACTGCAAAGAAGATGACGGTGACGATTGTGGGTATGGTGAGGATGATGATGATGATGATGAGGAGGAGGAGGAGGAGGAGGAAATATCAGCACGGCAATGCGCCGAGAACGATCCCGGAACGGCAGGAATCCTAAGACGGATGCGCCTTCCGGACAGCCGCGCCGTCTCCAGAACTGACGAGTCGCTCCGCGGCCTGCCCGCTCTCCACAAAACGGCCGGGCCGACCGGGGCACCATCCCATTTTGTTTTAATTTCTGAACATGCACCTTCAGTTATTTCACAGCAGTGAAACATCCATCTGTGACAAAGTGCGCAACTCTCAGCCCGTCGGCCCGCCCCCCCCGCCGGACAGTCAACCAGACCCGACATCCCCTCTTTCCGGGCCCGCGATTGACAAACTGGGACCTGACGAATTAAAGTCTGGTCAAGGGGGTGCCACATGCCCTATACCTTCCCCATGGATTCCGGCCAGGATCTAGCGGACTTCCCCGAGTCCCTCTCCTTCAGCCAGGAGTCGCTGAAGGAGATGTTCGACCACTTCCCCCTTGGCGTCATCATGACCGACACCTCCGGCAGAGTCGTATACTACAACGATGCCCATTCGAAGATAGACGGCATCGAAGTGGAGGAGATGCTCGGACGCCGCGAGTACGAGGCCCTTGCCCCGATAAACGGGCCCAACGTGATGGAAATCTGCCAGAAGACCGGCCAGCCCATCCTGGGCTACATCTATCCGTACAGGAACTTCAAGGGACGGGTGGTGAACGCCGCCTACTGGGTCTACCCGGTCCGCACCGGAAGCGAGGTCAAGGGGTCGCTGTGCTTCACCCAGCCACTCCTGGGCGAGTTCAGCCAGGCCCGGGCATACAAGAACCCCGCCGTCCAGTGGCCCGGCCTCGTCCCCATAAGGATGCCAGCCTCGAACATCGTGGGCCAGAACTCAGAGTTCCTGAAGGCAGTCTTCAGGGTCAAGTCCAACGCCGCCAACGCCTTCCCCGTGCTCATCTCCGGCGAGACGGGCTCAGGCAAGGAACTGCTCGCCAAGCTCACGCACCAGGCCAGCCCGCGCCGGGGGAAGCCATATCTCGCCCTGAACTGCGCCGCCATTCCGGCCAACCTCCTGGAGGGGCTCCTCTTCGGGACCACCAGGGGGAGCTTCACGGGGGCCATAGACCGCCCAGGGCTGCTCGCCGAGGCCAACGGCGGCACCCTGTACCTGGACGAGCTGGACTCCATGCCCCTGGAGCTCCAGCCCAAGCTTCTCCGGACCATCCAGGAGATGAAGGCCTTCAGGGTCGGCTCCTCCGTGCCCACCGAGCTGGATCTGAAGCTCGTGGTCTCCATAGGCTCATCCCCCAACGAGGCGTTGAGCTCCGGACGCCTCCGCCCCGATCTCTTCTACAGGGTGGCCGTGGTGCTCGTGAACATCCCCCCCCTGAGAAAGCGCCTGGACGACCTGGGGCTGCTCACAGACTACTTCCTGAACAAGTACAACAACCTCCTGGGCAAGCAGGCCATCAAGATAGATCCCGCCCTCTGGGAGGTCATGAGGAAGTACTCGTGGCCGGGCAACGTCCGCGAGCTCGAGCACATGCTGGCCGGCTCGCTGGCCCAGGTGAAGGACGAGCTCGTGATAGGCCTCGAACACGTCCATGAGCACTACCTCTACGCGCTCTCCTGCGCCCCGGTCCCCGGCCCGGATGGGGCCATGCCCGAGAGCATCCCCGGAATGGATCCGCCCGCCCCGCCGCAGGCATTTCCCTTCCCGCGGGAGGCCGCGCCCGATCCAGAGGACAAGCTTCTGACGCGCCTCCAGAAGGAGGAGGCGGAGCTGCGCAGGGCGATAATGGAGAACCGCGGGAACGTGTCCAGGACCGCCAGGGGCCTCGGCATCTCCCGCCAGCTCCTTGCCTACCGCCTCGGGAAGTTCGGGATAGACCCAAAGAAGCTGAGGCCTTGAAGGCACTTACGTACGCCGTCGGACCGGCAGAAGCCCGTTTCGCCACCGGCGCTCGCCTCACACCGACCGGCAGAAGCTGATTTCGGTGCCGCCGCATTCCGTCAGACAGACCGACAGAAGCAGATTTCATCACCGGATCCGGACGCTATCCAGGCTGCAGTCCCGAAATTGTATCTGAAACAGAAAATTGTATTTCTACAGACAAACAGCTATGAAATTTAGACTCAATTTTAATTATTCAGATAATATGTCAGCATATGAACCTTGACATCATCGTTGTCTTTCATGATATTGATCAACATAAAATAAATATTATAAAATTTAATATTGCGAAAATGATATATAACTCATATATTATTTGTCAAACCAAGTCGTTACCGATTTACATCATCTTCATTTCCGCTTCGATCGCGAAACTGGATTCCACTGAAATTTAAAGCTCCAATCGGTTACGCGCACTCAAAAAGGTTAAGGATGATTCGACTGCAAAAAACCCCTCCTCCCTCCAACGTGAGGGTGAACGTCATGAGTTTTCGGAATGAAAATCCCTGCGTTTAAGCCAAATTCTCGCCAATTCGAGCTTCCCTTGCCCACGCGCAATGGTCTATAAAAGGCCAAAGGAGGGCTTTTTTCAGTGGAATCAGGGATTACTTTACCGGGGGAGCATGAAAGGATCTCGCTGCGGTCATGAAACAGCTACGGCATCATTTTCGAATCTGCAACAAATCCTTCGAGAATCAGCTGTTCGCGGAAAATCCCGAAAAGATTCTCGCCTTCCCGAAAAGGCTCATGACCGGAGACTCCGGAGACTGAAGTTCGGCCCGCACAGGATATCCCACGAGAGACATGAACCGGTATCGGCATCCGAAAGGCGCTCCCGCGCACTCCCCGCCTCCGGTCCTCCCTCCTCCGCTGCCGCCATCCGAGGTGCCCTCCCCCGATTCGGATCTCTGCCGCCCCCACACACCTTCCCATCTCCCTCTCCCTCCGCAACTGCCGAAGCCTATGATGCCGCCCGTAAATCCTGACCGCAGTTCCGTCCCGCCGCCCTAAGCTCCTTCCCGAAGCTCCTCCCCCCTTCCCGAAGCTCCTCCCCGAAGTTCGCGCCGCTCCCGCAATGCGCCTATGGTTCCGCCAAGCTCCGGCTCCTCCCCCCCAAACCTGTCCGGGACCTCGGATTTCAGGAATCCCGCCCTCCCGCACCCTTCGAAGCTTCAGGAAACGGCACCTCTAGCCTATTCCCTTCAGTCTGCCCCCAAGTGCTGCGGCCATGGGACAGAACAGGAAAAAGCAAATGAAATTTTGCTTTTTGCATTTTTCAAGCAAAGATAACTTTGCTTTTTTTTTGCGTTTTGTTCTTCCGCCTTCCGGACAATGCCTGCCGCCGGGGACAAGCGGGACCGGACATAACCCCTGTCCCTCTTAATCGTTCGCCGGAGGCGCGCCCCCCGGCCGCCCCTCTACTTCACGAATGGCGCCGCCCTTGCACCGGAATTAACCGGCCGCCTGCCGAGAGGGCGTCCGAGGCTACCTGCCACCGTTGATTATCTCGACAATCGCCGGACGGTCGCCCCCCGACCGTCCCGGCGTCCCGACCCCGCCGCGCTCACCCCCCTCGAGCGCGGCGCGCGGGTCGGGCCGCCTTGAAAATCGGGTCTCAGTCCCGTAAGGAGGTACGTTTGAGAAGAGACAAATTCGCCGGTTACACGACCGGAGGCGGTTTCCGCCTGCAGCCGTTCACGAAGGAGGAGCTCGACCACATTCACCGGTCGACCCTCGAGGTCCTTGAGCACAAGGGCGTCTTCGTGCAGCACGACGAGGCGATGGACTTCTTCGCCAAGGGCGGCGCGAAGATCGACACCAAGACGAAGATCGTGAGGATCCCGCCCTTC
>JAISEQ010000528.1 GCA_031264045.1 Deltaproteobacteria bacterium | reverse complement strand
CATCGCGGCCGGCGCCGCGCGCGGCGCCTTTGCCGCCGCGGACCCAGACTCCCCGGGCCTCTACGCTGCCGGAGCCCTCGCGGCCGGAGCCCGGCGCGGCGCCTTTGCCGCCGAGGTCCCTGACTTCACGGGCTTCTTAACGGCCGGAGCCTTCGCGGCCGGAGCCCTGCGCGGTGCCTTTGCCGCCGAGGTCCCTGACTTCACCGGCTTCCTCGCGGGAGGAGCCACCGCGGCCGGAGCCCTGCGGCGTGCCGTACCGGCCGCCGCTGTCCCTGACTTCACGGGCGTCCCCGCAACCGCCGCCCCGGACGGCTGCCTGCGGGAATCCGCTTCCCCGGCACTCCTGCATTTTTTCGGCTTATCGGGCTTCTTCAAGACGTTGCCTTTCCGGAACGTTTCCGTGCCGTCCCCGCCTGCCCAGTGCGCGCGCCGGATCAGGCCGGACGGCTCCTGCGGGAGGTATCAGACGCGGGCCGATGCCCACCCGCCGCCTTCAAAAGATCGGAGGTGCGGCAGCTCCGGCGCCCCCGAATCCTGCACGTTCAAACGGATATGGGCAAATTCATCCCGTATTGAACGCATTCATATCATTTTACGGGACACGTGTCAACGAAAGCCGGTAAAATTATTTTGGCAAAAATTGACTTCCGTTTTCGGAGACGGGTTTCAGCCCGGGTGTCCGACATCGGTTTCCGGAAAGCGCCTCCGTTCGCGGATGCCGCACCGCAGCCCCGTCGTCACGGCAGTGAAACGAAATTATCCGGCAAGGGAACATGCCGGCGAACCGGCTTTCCCGCACGACGGGCAACCCTCCGGCGCACGGCGGCTCCCTAATCCCGGCATCACCGGCCGGGGACGCCGGCCCCGCCACCCCCGTCCCGTCCCCCCCCGCCATCCGGCGCGGCCTTGAGGAAAGCCTTTTCCACCACGTAGTCGCACATGAGATTTGCCGGATCCGTCCCCAAGACCCTGCCCTGGGCCATGACGGTCGGCCTGACGCCGCTTCCAGGGTCGGGTTCCGCAGCGGGCTCCCACGGGGCCCTCTCCCGGTAACCTGGAAATCCCAGCCTCGCCACGGCCCGGCCGCCCGAGAACGCGGCGGCCGGCAGGGGAACGGAGACGGCCTTCACGTCCAGTTCCAGAACCTGCCCGGCCGGGGTTCCCGCCGCAGGCTCACCTCCTTCCCCGCCTTCAGTATCTTCCGGACCTTCTGAACCTTCAGGGCGGTCCACCAGGGCCACGACCCTCCCGCAACGGGGGTCGGATCTTCCGCGCGTCTGCCACAGGCGGATTTCCAGAACCATGTCCCTGCCCCGGAGGGATGCGGGGGGCATCACCGTCGCACTGACATCGGGACGCGTGATATCGCCCGAGGGGGGGTACAGGCCGCTCCATTCCACGGCTCCCCTCTCGGCGAAATCTTCCGGATCCCAGCGGCGGATCCTGAAAGCTCCGGCAGGCCGGGAAAAGTCCGTGCCGTAGGGCCCACTGACGTCCCGACCGGTGAAGAACGCGGTGCCTTCCCCTATGAGATCCAGGTAGCCGAAGTTGTCCGGGATGAAGTACGCCCCCTTCACGGCCATGAGCTCCCGTTCCGGGGCCCTTTCGGACATTGTCAGGGCCGCCATGTTCATGGAGGGCGTCGACAGGTCGAAGACCGCGCGTCTGATCCCCGGCGCCTCCGCCTGAGCGCGGTGCATCTCGTAAATCAGGGGCAGGACGGACCAGAGCCTCTCCGGTCTTCCGCCCTCCCCGGGACGGGGGGCGGCGGCCAGAAGCGCCAGGGCCAGTGCCGCGAAGGCGGCGAGCGAGACCGAAAACGCCCTGAGGGGACACCGGAAAAGCCTTCCCACGCACAGGAACGCCAGCAGAGGCGGCACGAAAGAGAGCGGTAGCGCGGTCATGGCCGCGAACTTCCAGAGCTGGTAACTGTCGCCGAACGCGGCGAAGACGGCCAGGTACGCGGCGCAGCTCAGGGCCAGCATGGCCGAGAGCGCGTCGAGGACCGCCCCCGAATCCCCTTCCCCTCCCGTCCGGGTTTTACCCGGAGCCGTCCCCGGCTCCGCCGTCCCTCCGCCTCCCGTCCCGGACTCCGCAGGGCAGCCTCTTCCCTTCCCGGACTCTGCAGGGCAGGCTCCTCCCGTCAGGTACCCCGCCGGGCCAGGCCCAGCCGCAGCCCTTTCGGATTCTTGCCGTCCGGGACCCGGCTGCCTTCGTCCGACGGCCCACACCAGAAGGAAGGCGGCGCCGGCGACGGTCCACCTGAAGGCGCTCCCGCCCCCGGTCATCGTCAAGACGCTCACGGAGACGTGCGGCACCCCGGAAAAGATCGCTGGGTCAAGGAACCCCAGCCACACGCCTGCCAGCTGGCTCGCGCTCGAGACCAACCTGCCGGCCATCCATGCCGCCGTCTGGGGGCTCGCAACCGCCGCCGCGAGACAGGCCGCCGCAAGGGGCCAAAGGGAGACGGCACCCGCCCGGATGAGGCCCACCGATTTTCCCGGACCTGCGGGGCTCTCCGCGCCTTCCCGGCCCTCCCGTTCCGGCCCGCCCCCCGCGCGCCGCGCCCGCAGGACTGCCGCAAGCCCCGCGGCTCCGGCAGTCAGGCACATGAAGACCGGGAAGCCTGCCTGGTAGCCCATGAAGAGGCACAGGACCGGGAAGAGCGCCCGCCCGAACCCGGCCCGGGCCCCCCTCCCCGCCCCGGGAAGGAGTACCGCGCACAGACAGGCGACGAATCCCATGAGCGCGAACTGGTGACCGAAGTTGCCTTCGGTTATGAGGAGCAGCAGAAGCGGGCTCCCGCCCGCTCCGAGCGCGGCGGCGAGGCACAGCGTCCGCGGCAGCCCCGAGGCACCCCTCGCGACGAGAGAGGCGGCCGACGCGGTCCAGGCCATGAGGGCTATCTGGTACAAGTGCGCCGCGGCCATCGAGAATCCCCCCGCGGCCGACGAGAAGAATCCCATCGAGACGTTCTGGCCGAAGGCGTCGATGAACCAGGCGCCGGTGTCGCTGATGAAGAAGCGGGCTGGGTCGACGGAACCCCGCCAGTAGTCGGCGGCGAAGATCCACGCGTAGTAGTCCATCGCGTCCGAGAGCCACGGGTCGGGACGGCCCGAAGGGCTCACGATGGCGAAATACAGGGCGTAGACGAACGCCGCGATTGCCGAGGCGGCCATGGGCCATGCCCCGTCGAGCGGATCGGGGGACGCCGGGGCGGCGCCTCCGGCTCCGCCCTCTCCCCCGCTCCCCCTTTCCCTCCGGGCCCCTTTCCCTCCTCCGCGCCCCGACGCCCGCTCCCTCAGCCTCCCGATGAGCCAGAGTGCGCCCTCCCCGGCCGCGCCCAGGACGCCCGCGACGAAGAGCGCCTCGTAGGCGGCCTCGAACCCCGTACGGAAGGCGGAGACGTGCCTCAGAACCACCGCGAGCGTGCCCAGGAAAGCGCACAGCGGGAGCGGTGAGCCGTAGGCGATGCCGCTTCTGACCCGGAAAGCCCTCAGGACGAGCCTCCCCCAGAAGCACGCGGACAGGGTGACGACCGCGAAGAACGCCGTGAACTGGCCGGCGGAGACTAAGGGCTGAAGCATGGCTCAAGCTGCCTTTCCGAAGGACGTCTGGGGAGTGCGGGTCAGGCATCGAGTGGAAGGGGGGAGGAACGCGCGGGAGTCAGGCCGGGCCGGAACGGCCGGATCCGGCGAGGCGGTATCCGTGCGCGGCGGGGAAGCGCCGGAAGCCGGCGGGAGGGCATTCCGGCAGGGCGGACGAAGCCAGACCTGCCGAAAGCCTGCGCCCGGAAGGCGAAAGCCTCTGATGCGGGGCGGCAGCTCCCCCTCCCGCTCCGGTCGTTTCTCCGCCCGGGCCGCCGCCCGCCAAGGGAAACTGTCCGCCCGGGTCCCCTACACCCGGTAGAGCCTCGCATGGCGGCAGACGATGGTCTTGCGGCCGCAGGCATCGAAGTCTATGACGGCCTTCCCGTCCCTGAAGCTCAGGACCGTCCCCTCCCCGAAGGTGCCGTGCCTGAGCCTCTCGCCCGCGACCGGTTCGGAGACCGCGTCCCCCCGCGGCGGGGGCTTCCATTTTGCCTTCCCGGAAGCGGCGCCTGTCCCGTAGGGACCCGGGATCCTGAGCGGGGGCTGATCGGCTAGCTGGCCGTCCCCGGAAAAGCCGTCCCCCCAGCCGTCGCCCTCCGAGAAGCCCCCGTCCTGGTCGGAGGTCGCCGGGAAGAGGGAGCGGTAGTCCACCTTCATGCCGTTGCTGATGACGTCCACGGCGCCCTCGCCCAGCCCTCCCAGGAAGCGGGTCGGCCTGGCCGCGGCCGTGCCCTCCCAGCTCCCGATTTCGGCGGGGCACATGACGTAGAGCTCGTCCCTGGCCCTGGTCACGGCCACGTAGAAGAGCCTCCTCTCCTCCTCCATCTGCTCCTCGTCGTGCATCGCGTACGAGGAGGGGATCCTCCCGTCCACGGCGGACAGGACGAAAACCCTGCCCCATTCCAGGCCCTTGGCCGAGTGGACGGTGGAAAGCGTGACGTCCCTGCGCGTCCCCCCGCCCGCGTCCCCCCTGGAAACGGAGTTGGGGGGATCCAGGGTCACGTCCGCCAGAAACTCCGAGAGGCTGCCGGTCTCGGCCGTCATCCCCGCGAGCTCCCTCAGGTCCTCCATCCTCTCGGGATAGTCGTCCGGGTAGAGCGCGGGCATGACCAGGGAACAGAAGCTCAGGATCTCCCGCGGCCTGGTCCCCATCCGGTCGTCCTCCGAGCAGACGTCAGCGAGAAGCCCCGAAAGCCTCTCCGCCAGGAGGGTCCCCTCCCCCCTCGCCCTGAGGGGCGCCCCGGCGAGGCCGCGGAGCCTCGCCCGGTCCCCCCCGACCCAGTCGGCGGCCTTCTGGGCGCCCTTGGCCCCCACTCCGGGGAGCATGGACAGCACCCTCGCGAGGCTCACCTCGTCCGCCGGGTTGTTGGCGATGCGGAAGAAGGATATGAAGTCCTTCACGTGGGCCCCCTCCAGGAACCGCCTGCCCCCGTACTTGGTGAAGGGGACGTTGAGCCTGGTGAGCTCCAGCTCCAGCTCGAAGCTGTGGGCGGCCGCCCGGAAGAGGACGGCTATCTCCGCCGGATCCGTCCCGGTCCGGACCATCTCGGCTATCCTCGTGCCGGCCCAGGCGGCCTCGCCCCTCAGGCTGTCGGTCACCACCGCCAGGGGCGGGGGGCCCTCCCCGCGGGCGGCCCTGAGCGTCTTGTCGTACCTGCGCTTGGCCCCCCGGAAGACGCCGTTCGCGACGTTCAGGATGTTCGCGTAGCTCCGGTAGTTGTCCTCGAGCTTCAGTACCCGCACCGGATCGAAGATTTTCGGAAACTCCATGATGTTCCTGAAGTCCGCCCCACGGAAGCCGTAGATGGACTGGGCGTCGTCGCCCACCGCCGTCACGTTCCGGTGGTCCTTCGCCAGCTGCCAGGTGATGCGGGCCTGGACGGGGTTCGTGTCCTGGTACTCGTCCACCAGCACGTGGGAGTAGCGGCCCGCTATCCTCTCCCTGGCCTCCGGCTCGCGCCGCATGAGCCCCGACAGGATGACCAGGAGGTCGTCGAAGTCCATGACCGCCTGGCGGAGCTTCGTCTCGGCGTAGCGCCCGGCTATCTCCTCCAGCGGCCGCAGGTGCTCCTCAAGGTGCGGGAAATGGCGCCTCACCGTCTCTTTTACCGACATCTCCTTGTTGACCGCGCTGCTTATCACCTGGAGGATCTTGCCCTTCCGGGGAAACTTCCGCGAGCTCCGGGATGCGGGCAGGGCGTCCCTGATGCGCCCTATCATGGCCTCGGCGTCGTCCTGGGGAAGGATGCCGAATCCCGCCGGATATCCCGTCAGCCGGTGCTCCGCGCGGAGAAGCAGGTTCGCCGTGGAGTGGAAGGTCCCTCCGGAAACCCTGCCCGCCTCGGGGCCCACCAGCTCCGAGCAGCGCTCCAGCATCTCGCCCGCGGCCTTGCGGGTGAAGGTGAGGAGCAGTATGCGCGCGGGGTCGACCCCCCGCGAGACCAGCCAGGCCACCCGGTGGACCAGGGTGCGGGTCTTCCCGCTCCCGGCCCCGGCTATGATGAGAAGCGGCCCGCCCTCGTGGGTGGCAGCCTCCAGCTGGGACGGGTTGAGGGCTCCGAGGATCCCGGACGGCCCGGCTCCCTTCTCCCCTCTCGGTCGATCCGTCAATTGTCACCTGCCTTGCCGGATCCCTCCGGGGCGGGACCGGGCGGGGGGCCGGACATGCACCGCGCCCGGCGCGGGGAAGAAGGCCCTCGGGACCGGGCGGGGGGCCGGACATGCGCCGCGCCCGGCGCGGGAAAGAAGGCCCTCAGGACCGGGCGGCGGCCCCGAAGTGGCAGGATATGGCCCCGACCAGAGCGGGAATCGTGGAGACGGGGCTCTCCACCGCGACGGTCAGCCCCAGGTTCCGGGCGGCTTTCGTGGTGACGGGGCCGATGGAGGCGCACTTCACCCAAGCCCTGGCGTCCTCGGGGACGGCCCGGGCCAGCCCCTCGGCGCAGCTGGCGCTGGTAACGGTCACCAGATCCGCCCCCGCCGGGTCCCAGGCGGGATCCGGGGCGGGGTTCAGTGTGTCGTAGAGGGGGACCTGATCCACCCGGAAGCCCATGGCGGAGAGCCCCTCGGGAAGCACGTCCCTGGCCTTGGACGCGCGGGCCAGGAGGAGGGGGCCGGGCTCGGCCCCGCGGAAGGCCTCCAGGAGGCCCTCGGCGACGAACTTTTCCGGAAGGAGGTCGGGGACGAGGCCGTAGGGCCTCATGGCGGCGGCGGTGCCCGGGCCGATGGCGGCCAGGCGCAGGCCGCCCAGGGCCCTCGCGTCCAGTCCGCGCCCGAAGAGGGCATCAAGGAAGATCTCCGCCCCGTTGGGGGACGTGAAGACCGCCCAGCGGTACCCGCCGAGGCTTCCGAGCGCGCGGTCGAGCGCGGGGTTGGGGTCGACGCTCCGGATCTCTATGACCGGCCTCTCCTCCACCCAGGCTCCCAGCTCGCGCAGCGCCGCGGAGAGCTTCCCCGCCTGGGAGCGGGTGCGGGTGACGGCTATCCTGCGCCCCCACAGGGGACGCCTCTCGAACCAGGCGAGCCTGTCCCTCAGCGACACCACCCCGCCGCAGACGAAAAGCGCGGGCGGGCGGATGTCCATGGCGTCGGCCAGGCGGGGAAGATCGGCCAGGGTCCCCGCCGCAGTCCGCTGGCGGACGGTGGTGCCCCACTCCACCAGGGCGGCGGGGGTCGCGGGATCCTTCCCGGCGCCGACGAGCGAGCCGCAGATCTCCCCGAGCCGTTCCCGGCCCATGACGGCCACCAGGGTGCCGATGGCCGCGAGCGCCTTCCAGCTGTGGGCCGAGCCGTCCCTGTCGGGCCTCTCGTGGCCGGTTATCAGCACCGCCTGGCTGGAGATGTCCCGGTGCGTGAGGGGAATGCCAGCGTAGGCGGCCGCGGCGCACGTGGAGCTCACGCCGGGCACCACCTCGAAGGCCACCCCCGCCTCGGCGAGCCGCAGGGCCTCCTCGCCCCCGCGCCCGAAGATGTAGGGATCCCCGCCCTTCAGCCTCACCACGCCGTTCCCGGCCAGGGCCTCCCCGACCAGGAGCTCGTTTATGGCGTCCTGGGTGAGGGTGTGGTCGGCCCCCTCCTTGCCCACGTACACGACCCTCGCGCCGGGCCTCACCATCTCCAGGAGGCCGGGGAAGGCCAGGTGGTCGTAGACGACCACGTCCGCCCGTCTCAGGAGCTCCGCCCCCCGGAGGGTCAGAAGCCCCGGATCCCCGGGCCCGGCCCCGACCAGATACACCGTACCCGTCCCAGCCATGTCTAGAGTCTCCCTTCCGCGCGGGCAATCATCAGATCGCCCCCCTGGGCCAGAAGCCCCGAAGCCAGCTCGAGCCCCAGGGCCCTGGCCTCCGCGGGATCCGGCAGGGGGCCGGGATCTCCCCGCCCCCCCCCGTCCGGAGCCCCTCCCCGGCCGGAATCCCCCCCGGCTCCCCCGTGTCCCCGGACTCCCCTGGTCCCGGCGGGCGCGGACGCCCCGGAAACCCTGCCCGAGGCCCTGACGACCCGGCTCCCGTCCAGCTCGCAGACGAGGGCGTCCGCAACCATGTCCGGGCCCTCGAAGCGGGCCCAGCAGGCCGCCGGCGTCTGGCAGCCGGCCCCCAGCCCCTCCATGAAGGCCCTCTCGCATACCAGGGCCAGGGCGGAGGGGGGGTGGTCCAGATGCGAGCAGATCTCCCGCGTCCTCACGTCCCCCTCCCTTATCTCCAGCCCCAGCTGGCCCTGGCCCGGGGCGGGCAGCATGAGGGCGGGATCGACCGTCGCGACCGCGAAGGAGGGCCCCTTCAGGCGCATGAGCCCGGAGGCGCCCAGGAGGGTCGCGTCCATCTCCCCCGACCCGACCTTCCCCAGGCGTGTGTCGACGTTGCCGCGGAGGGGCACTATCTCGAAGTCCGGGCGGAAGGCCCGGAGCTGGGCCGCCCTCCTCAGGCTCGACGTCCCGACCCTCGCGCCCCTCCTCAGTCCCGCCAGATCCCCCCCGCCCCTCAGGACGAGGGCGTCGAACGGGGAGGCGCGCTCCGGAGCGGCGCACAGCCCGAGCCCGTCCGGAAGCTCGCTCGGGAGATCCTTCGCGCTGTGCACGGCGAGATCCACCTCGCCCGCGAGGAGGGCGTCCTCGATCTCCTTGACGAAAAGCCCCTTGATCCCGGCGCCCCCGATGGGCCCCCTGCCGGGGTCGTCGCCCCGGGTGCGGATGGGCACCACCCGGAAGGCGTACCCGGGGTTGGCGGCCTCCAGGGCCCTGGCCACGGCTCCGGTCTGGGCGAGAGACAGGGGGCTCCCCCTGGCCCCTATGCGCACTGTACCCTTCAGCGGGAAACCCCGCAGCCCGCGCAGCTGGCGGCGGTGCAGCCCCCGCAGGCGGACCCTCCCCCCGAGGGGGAGGAGCCCGCGCATCCCATGTCGCCCGGTCCCCCGAAATCCCCGTAGTCCGCGGACCCGGAGCCTCCCCCCGTGCGGGACCGGAAGCTCGACATGCGCTTCTCGGCGCCGGGTGTGCCGCAGGCGGGACAGGCGCCGCCCTCGCCGCGCATGAGGACCAGCTCCTCGAACTCCCTGCCGCACTCCCGGCACCTGAACTCGTAGATAGGCATGTGTCGGCATCCTTATGGGGGAACCGCCCCCGGAAGAACCGCCCCCACAAAAGGGCCGGCCCCTCCCGGCAGCACGGCGTCCCCCGGCCCCCGTGCAGCGCGCCCGGGACCCCCCGAAAAAAACGCCTTCCCCCTCGGCCCGCGCGGGAAAGGCTTGACTGGCGTCCGGCCGAAGGGCTCGGGCCCCCCGGACGGGGTCAGGCCCGGAAGCGCTCCGGCGCTCGGTCGGCCTGCACTTAATCATAACAGCTAAAGCCGCCTGGATCAACGCCCCCGGGCCGAAACGTCGCGGCCTGGGCCGCTTCCGGATCCCCC